>NZ_JAUONW010000028.1:0-62160 GCF_030546345.1 Caloramator sp. CAR-1 | reverse complement strand
ATACAAAATAGATTAAAACAGCAAGGGACAAATGCACTTATGAAAGCAGCAGCAAATGCAGCAGAAGAAAGGGCAAAAGAATTAGCAACAAGAGCAGTTGAAGATTACATAATTGCAGTAAGTGATGCTTTAGAACATGTGTTAAGAGAAAAATTAGGTTTTGGAGATAAGAGATTAGCAGAGTTTGCAGCAGCTTTAAATGAACATTTGCCTAATCATTTTCAATATAACATTCCAAAAAAGTTTGAGTTAAAGAAGAAAAAGAAGGTAACACAAGAAAAACTAATTGACTTATCGGAGCTTTTACTTGAACTCGGCTGCGATGAAAAATGCAAAATGGCATGTAAAAACTTTAAAGAATGCAAATTTTATAAGATATTCAAATCAAGAGACATAGAAGAATACGATTTAACAGCAAAAGGATGCCCATATCAAATAACACCAGCAAATATGGATGCGGATGAATTAAGAATAAAAAAGCAAGTTTTTATAGATAGATGGCAGAGAATAATTATGAGTGAACAAAATTAAAATGTTAGGGGCTGCATAACATGGCATTAGATATGATAGATATAGGACAAGCTATTTACGAAACAGCAAAGAGAATTGAAAAAGGAGTTAATGAACTTTACAAATACGCTAAGGCTTATGCCGAAGCTGAAAGGGAATATAGGCTTGCATTAGCAAAAGAGATTGTAAAATTGAAGGATGAGAAAATGCAAGCCACTCTCATCCCTGATGTTGCAAGAGGAAATGTGGCAGAGTTGAAATACAAAAGAGACCTGGCAGAGGTGAGTTATAAAACAGCGAGGGATATGCTTGAGGCATTGCAAGCGGAATTGAGTGGCTTACAGAGCTTATATAAAAATCAAGGAGAGATGTAAAGTGATTATCAAAGGAGACAATTTAAAGCTTTACTATCGAGATAATAGAGGATTAGGCATATCAATTAATATGACAGAAATAGAGAAAGAGGAATATGGATATGACCTGACTCCAGGACAATTTATATATTCTTTAATATATGACAATAACGAATTATATTACAGATGTGTTATAAAGGACGTATCAGAAGAAGGAATAACGATAGAAAAAGCTTTATTATTAAATGAAGAAAGGTTTTTACCCTGGACAAAAGAAGTAAACGGAAATTTGTTAATTTTAAAATGTAGACCATGTGAAATTTTATTTGAAAAGATGAAGTTAAAAGAAGCTATTGCAAGATATGAGGACAAAATATGGTATGAGCATGGTGGCTGGAGGAAAACTTCTGAATTTGCAAAGAATCTAAAAAACTTTGTTCAACTAGGACAATTAAAATTAATTTAGGAGGTAAAGTAATATGCACCCAGAAGCAATAAAATACACTGCATGTGCAATAGTGGACCTCCTGGCGAATGACTTGATTAGATTTAAGATAAATGCGGAGAAGGCTGCAAAGATACATAAACAACAAAGCAATATATGCGAATGTGGAATGGTTCTTATAGAAGGCAAAATGAAGCATGGAAAAGATAAAATAAGTATAAAGTTATGCACAGTTTGTGGACAAGTTTATAAAGATGGGGAAAAGTTAATGAAAATTAGGAGGGTAAAGGTATGTTAAAAGTAATAATTATTATGATAATTGGTGGGATGATTGGAATCTTTTTTACAGCTCTATTATTAGCTCTGACAGTATGGAAAGAAGTTAATGCACAGACAAACTTGATTAGAGAGAAAATGAATGAATTTGAACAAGAATGGAACAAATGGAATAGAAGGTGATGTATAGGTCTTAGTTAAACAAAAAGTTCACAATAAGGTGGTGACGTAATGATAAAACACGAAATCTTTAGAAAGACAGAAGGAATGTTGTATAGGTATTTTAGAGATAAGAAGAAATTAGGAAGAATGAAACATAAAATTGAAATACTTGAGCAAAAGATAAGAAAACTTACTGAAGATATTAAAAATACGAATGTAACATTAAAAACAGATTTACAATCAATAGCTTATGATAAACCTTATATACAAAGTAATAGCGACGGATCCAGTCAAGCAGAAAAAGAACTTATAAGATTAATAACAAAACTTGAAGAAGAATTAAAAAGAACAATCAAAGAAAAATTAAAGCTAAAAGCAAAAGTAATAGATATTGAAACAAGAATTGCCGACATAGAATATGCGATTAATCAAATGAGTGAAGAAGCAAAGCAAATTATTGAGATGAAGTATGGAGATGGATATAGTATTTATTACATAGCAGACATGCTTAATATGGGGAAAAGCACAATAGCAAGAAAACGAGAAGAAATAGTTGAGGACTTTGCCAAATATTTTGAAATAAAATGTGGGACAAAAACGGGATAAAAGTGGGACCAATAATGATTTTTAGTGTATTATAATTTTAGTATGGAAAAGTAAATTATCCTGGCGTCTATCCCAGGAACACCCCATCCTGAAGCAGCCTTAATCCCCCGGGCTGCTTTTTTTATTCGACAAAAGAAGGAATTTGAGTAAAAAATGTAGAATTAAAGAAAAAAAGTATTTCGGGGGAATAAATTATGGAAGGACAAAATTATTTAATGAAAAGTAGTTTTAGTATATGTTTTGGTGGGGAGAATGAAATTGAATTAAAAACATTAATTAATACTTTAAATGCTACATTAGAATTAATTGAATATGTTTCGAATAAAACAGAAGATTGTGCAGAAATAAAAGTTAATGTTAAAGATACTCAAAAGGGTAGTTTTAAAGTAAACTTTGAGGCAATGGTAGCAATAATACCTACTTTATTTACTATACAGAATATAAATTTGGCTAAAACTTGTATAGATACAGTTTGCGGTCTAATAAATATAAAAAAGCATTTAAAAGGAGAAAAGCCTAAGAGTATAACAAAAGAAGGTGAAAAAGTGGTTATAGAAAATAATAGTTGTGAGAAAATAATTGTCGATAATAGAACGTTTAATTTTTATAATACTCAGGTTGATGAAACAATTAGTAAAATATTTAGTTATTGTGATAGGGAATATTATGAAATTAAAGGAGAGAATAATAATTCAGTTCGTGTTTCAAGTGAAGAATATGAATTTATGAAAAGAAATATAAATATAGAAGAAGAAAGAATTGTTAGAAGCACTATAACAAGTGCATTTAAAGTTAAAAAACCAGATTTAACAGGTAACTCACAATGGGAGTTGGTTGATATAAATAATAATAAAGTTATTAAAGCAACGATTGAGGATGAAAAATTTATTAATGAAGTTCATGAAGGATATGTTTATATAAATTCTAAAACAATTATATTTGCTGAATTAGAAATAGAAACAACTTTAAATAAGTATAATGAAAGTGTTAAAAACGTATATAAGATAACAAAGGTGTTACACTTGAAAAATGATAGATATATGCAACTAAGAATATAAAATTTAGAGCCCAAGCGGCTCTTTTTATTTTACCCGAAAGGAGTGGGAGAGGTGTGAAAATAGGTGAGATTTTAAAACAGCAACAACCTGATGTATATAAAAAAATAAAAAGAAAGCATAAAAAGAAGGAGAGGAAGCAGGAGCACCTCTCCTTTTATGATATACAGGAGCTTATGCAAGGTGGAATACATGTTTATAAGCGTGGGAAAGGTGGGGCGTTTAGGCAGGTGAGATAACGGCTCGTTAAAAGGCAGGTGAGGTGATGTGGCAAGGGAAAATTGGGAAGAATTAAAAAAAGAGTTTATGCTAGGGGATTTCAAAAGTCTTAAAGATTTTGCAGAAAAAAAAGGATTAAAATATAATAGTGATTTTAGAAAAAAAGTTGCAGGTTGGAAAGAAGAAAAGCTGACAAAACTCAGACAAAAAACTGACAAAATTATAGAAAAAACAATTGAAAAACAAATTGAACATGAAGTAGATTATAATACAACTCATCTTAAACTTTGGGGTGAGTTTTTAAATATATTGAGTGAAGCAATAAGCGATAAAGATAATTTAAAAAACAAAGATGGCAAGATTAGTGCTTACATTTTAGAAAAGTTTGCAAATGTAATGGACAAGGCACAAAAAGGACAACGATTAGCATTAGGTTTAGATGAACAAAAGCAGGATAATACAGAGCTATTAAATAAGGTTAATGAAATAGTGAGGGCGTTACAGGATGATAATGTTTAGTGAAAAACAAAAGGAATTTGTAAAAAACGCAAATAAAAAACTTAATATAGCAGTAGGGAGTATAAGAACTGGTAAAACAGTTATTGCTGCTATTGCATTTATCTTGCATGTTTTAAAGTTCAAAGAACAGCAAAACTTTGTTATAGTAGGGAAAACAAGAGATACAGCAAGGAGAAATGTTGTTGATGTGATTCAAAAATACTTTGGAGAAAGTTCAATAAATTACACAGTTGCAAGAGATGAAATAAAACTGTTTGGGCATAAAATATATGTTCTTGGTGCTAATGATGAGAAAGCAGAAACGAGATTTAGAGGTATGACCTTAGCGGGGGGAATGCTTGATGAGGTTACAACATATCCAAGGAGTGTTTTTGAACAAATATTAGCAAGAACAAGTATAGAGGGAGCAAAAATATATGCAACTACTAACCCAGATAGTCCATATCATTGGTTATATACTGATTATATTCAAAAGGCAGAAGAAAAAGGTTATTATGTGATGAAATTTTATTTAGAGGATAATCCTTTTTTGCCAACGGAATACATAGAATTTATAAAAAATACATATACAGGTTTGTTTTATAAAAGATTTATATTAGGCGAGTGGGTAGCAGCAGATGGAATAATATATGATATGTTTGATGAGAGTGTTCATGTTACACAACAAATACCTAATATATTTGATAAATATATAGTTGGTATTGACTTTGGAATGGGCAACCCTACTGTATTTTTACTTATAGGTGTTAGAAACAACATAAAATATGTTATTAAAGAGTATTATCATGAAGGAAGAGAAGAAGGCAAAAAGACAATTGAAAAGTATTCAAAGGATTTAAAACAATTTTTAGGTGATGTAAAACCACATAAAATTTATATAGATCCATCTGCACAAGCATTAATACATCAGCTTAAGTGCGATGGATTTTTTAATGTAAAAGTAGCCAATAATGAAGTTTTAGATGGGATTGCAACGGTAGGAAGTATGTTAGGGCAAAATCAATTATTCATAAATAGTTGTTGCAAAAATATTATAAGAGAGTTTTATTCTTATGCTTGGGATAAGAAAGCTCAAGAAAAAGGGGAAGATAAACCATTAAAAGTAGCTGACCACGCATTAGATGCGTTAAGATATGCACTTCATAGTGAATATCCTTTTGCAATAAAGAGAAAAGGTGTAATAAGCAAACCACAAGGATGGTGATAATATGCTAACAAGTTTAAATCAAATAGATATAGGACAGCCTTGGCCTGTAGAAAGTGAAATTGATAGATTAAGACGATATGAAGCAAACAAAAACCTATTTGAAGGTTATCATGATTTAGTCTTTGGTGACTGGGTTAGAAGACTATATAGAGATGAGTATAATACAGCAGTGTTTATAGTAACTAACTGGGCAAAGAGATTATCAACGTTGTGGGCAGATTTACTATTAGGAGAAAGACCAAGGATAACCGCAGGAGAACAAAAATCAAAGGAGCAGCAACAATTAGAAAACATAATTAATGATAATGACTTTTTTAATGTGGCCTATGAAGTTGCACTGGATATTTCACGTTATGGCACTGGTATATTTAAAGTTAGATATGATAAAAGACCCATAATAGAAGCGGTTCCACCTTCTCTTTGGTTTCCAGTAGTTAGTCCTGACAATATTAAAGATGTTCAAGCTCACGTTATAGCATGGACATTTGAAATAACAGAAAAAACATTACTTGGTGGGCAAAGAAAAAGGATGTTTTTAAGGGCTGAAATACACGAAAAAAGCAAGATAATAAACAAGTTGTTTGAGCTTGATAATGGACTTATAAAATCACAGCTGCCACTTGAAACATTTTATCCTGATTTACCAGAAGAACAGGAAACAGGTGTAGATGATTTTTTAGTTATTCCTGTTCACAACCTAATGACAAGTGATAGAGCTTATGGGTTAGATGATTATAATGATTTAGATGGAATTATACAAGAGCTTGAAATAAGATTATCACAAATAAGTAGGATTCTTGATAAGCATGCAGACCCTAATATGTATGGTCCAGATACAGCACTTGAACAAGATGAATATGGTAATTGGTATGTAAAAGGTGGCGGAAAATATTTCCCTATAAGTCAAGGAGAAAATCCGCCTGGATATGTAACATGGGATGGACAGCTTGAAGCTGCATTTAAGCATATAGAACAGTTATTAGAGCAATTCTATGCATTAAGTGAAACAAGTGCAGCTACATTTGGACAACTTAAAAGTGGACTCGCAGAGAGTGGAACTGCACTAAGACGTTTAATGATGGCACCTTTAGCAAAGGTAAATAGAATTAGAATGAGGTTTGACCCTGCAATTAAAAAGGTATTAAGCATAGCAAGCCAGCTTGATGCTAACTTAGGCAAAGGTGTTAAACTTGAAAATATAAATATCGCTTGGAATGATGGATTACCACAGGATGAAAAAGAGCAGGCTGAGATTTACTCAACACTTATTCAAAATGGATTAATTTCAAGGGAAACAGCATTAAAGAGATTATTTGAATTTGATGCGGAAGCGTTAAGAGAAGAATTATCAAAGATAGCCGTTGAAGTAAACCAAGAAGCCCCATCACTATTTAAAGTAAATCTCCAAGATGGTGAGCAAACAGGCGGTGAAGAATAATGCCTTATGATGTTGAAAAGCACATTCAAGCTTTAGTTGAAATATACAGACAAGGTTTTTTAGAAGTTTTAAAGGTATTATTACACAAGGAATCAAAAAAACAAAATGTAGTATTTTATAAGGACCAACTAAAGCAAATAATGAAAATACTTAACCAAATAGACAAAGATGCTGCAAAATGGATACAGGAGATAATACCACAGGTTTATCAAGAGAATTACACACAGGTTCTAGCTTATATTAATAAGGTAGGTATGCAAAGGGAAATAAGACCAGAGTTTGCACAGGTGCATCAAAGAGCAATAGATGTTATTGCACAGAATATGTATGATAATTTAAGGCAAGCAACACAATTTGCAGGAAGAAGGATAAATGATTATTACAGACAAGCAGCACTTGAAGCGTCAGCTAAAAAATATGCAGCAGGGCAAACAGTAAAGGATATGTCAAAGGAGCTGCAACAAAAACTATTGTCACAAGGATTAACTGGATTTAAGGATAAACTAGGCAGAGAATGGCGACTTGATACTTATGCAGAGATGGTTGCAAGGACTACAACAGCGGAAATAGCAAGCGTTGCAACATTAAACACATGTGAGGAAGCAGGGATTGATTTAGTCAGGATAACAACACACTACCCAACATGTGAAAAATGTGCACCGCTGCAGGGGAAAGTGTTTAGTATAAGCGGCAAAGATAAACGTTATCCAAAGCTTGAAGATAGATATAGGCCACCAATCCACCCTAACTGCAGACATTCCTTACAACCTTATGTTAGAGAGTTTGACGATAATGCAGAAGAAACGGAAAGGTTTAGCAATACTTCTCTTACAAAGGATCCGAGAAGTGAGAAAGAGAAGCAGGCTTATGATGAAGTAAGGAACTTGAAAACTCTACAAACTACGAGGATGAGATTAAGAGAATTGCTTTTGAGCAATAATATAAATTCCATTGAAAAAGCCAAGTTAGCGATGAAGTTAAAAAAGACATATGAAAGTCAAGGTAAAAAGCCAACTGGTTTAGACGCAAACTTAATAAAAACATGGACTAATTATTTATTTGGTGGATTAAAAGAAGAACCAATAAAAATTGCTGAACTGATAAGAGAAGAAATAAAATCAGGCAAGTATAAATTAACTATTAACAAATCAAAACAAAATAGACATATTAAAGGAACTAAAGAATTTGAAGAATACGAGAAAAAATTACAAAGGACAGGGCAAAAACAAAGTATACTTTTTATAGATGCACAAGAATTTGTTAACAAATATCATGGAACTGGTCGAATTATCATCCAATCTTTGAGTCAACCACCAAAAGAAGTTGTTGCAGTGGATTTTGTTGTTGGAATGTATTATAATAAAGATAAAGGTGAATATATAGAAACTAAGAAAGCAATGATTGTTTATTCAAAAACAGGAACACATGTTTATCCAGTAGAATAGGAGAAGGTGAATTTTATGATTAGCGAAATTTTTAATAAGTATTACCACAAGAACGTAAAAATAGAGGTTATTGGAGGTATTTATATTGAAGGAAGAATTATTGACTATTATTTAGAGCCTGATGAAGACGAAGAGGAAGAAGGAATCTTAGTTGAAGTGGAAAAGTCCAATAAAATACCTAAAGGCGAGTATGTTTTGCTACATGAAGAAGAGATAATTTCGGTTACAACGCTATAAACAACCACCCAACCAAACAAAGTTGAGGTGGTATTTTTATACCTTAAGGTAATAAGCACTTGCATAAGCAGGTGCTTTTTATATTGCCCTTTTTGGTATTGTAGGGCCTAAAAAACAAGACCGCAGCTGGAGCCGACCAGCATAAAAAGGCAAGTGGGAATAAAAAAGGAGGTTTATGTTATGGACTTAAAAGAACTTTTAGGTGAAGAGCTTTACAAACAAGTAAAAGAAAAAATAGGGGATAAGGAGCTAATACTAAACGATGGCTCATACATCCCAAAAGCAAAGTTTGATGAAATTAACGAACAAAAAAAGCTTTACAAGCAACAAGCTGAAGATTTGAATAAACAGCTTGAAGAGATGAAAAAACAAGCGAAAGGCAATGAAGAGCTACAAAAACAAATTCAGGAGCTCCAAATTAAATTACAAGAGTCAGAAAATAAAATTAAAGATGTTAGCTTAACAGCAGCAATTAAAATGGCTGCAATTAAAGCAAATGCAAAAGACCCAGATATTGTTTCAATGCTTATTGATAAGTCAAAACTCAATATTAAAGAAGATGGATCCATCGAAGGCCTTGATGAGCAATTGAAATCAATTGCTGAATCAAAGGCTTTTTTATTTGGTGATGTGCAGACCAAAATAGGTAGTAGTTCAAATCCTGCAGGCGGGAATATGGGTGGGAAAATTTTTTCAAAAGATGAATTAGCAAGAATGAGCCCAGAGGAAATAAACCAAAACTGGTCAACAATTAGTGAAGCATTATCAAAAGGATTAATAAAGTAAGGAGGTAGGTTTTTATGTCATTAAACAACTTTATACCACAAATTTGGAGTGCAAGACTTTTAGAAAACTTAAGAAAAAACCTTGTATTTGGGCAAGCAGGAGTTGTAAACAGAGACTATGAGGGAGAAATTAGGGCTTATGGTGACACTGTTAAGATTAACAGCATAGGACCAGTAACTGTAGCTGACTATACAAAAAATACAGATATTAATCCACCTGAAACACTTTCAGATGCACAGAGAACATTAGTAATTGACCAAGCTAAATATTTCAACTTCCTAATTGATGACATTGATGCAGCACAACAAAATCCAAAAGTTATGGATGCTGCAATGGCAGAAGCAGCTTATGCATTAGCGGATAAGGCTGACCAATACTTAGCAAGTATGTATGTCTATGCAGGTTCAACAATTGGAAATGATACAACTCCAATTATCCCAACAGCAAGCACTGCTTATGAGTATCTTGTAGATGCAGCAATTAAATTAGATGAAAACAATATTCCAAGATCTAATAGATGGGTTATAATTCCACCTTGGTTTTATGGATTATTACTCAAAGATGATAGGTTTGTTAAAGCAGGGACAGCGACATCAGATCAAGTTTTAAGAAATGGAGAAGTAGGACAAGCAGCAGGATTTACTGTTTATCTCAGCAATAACGTAGCAAACACGAGCGGAACAAAATATAAGATAATGGCTGGGCATCCGATGGCAATAACATTTGCTGAACAAATAAACAAAGTTGAAGCATACAGACCAGAAAAGAGATTTGCTGATGCAGTAAAAGGGTTACATCTTTATGGTGCAAAAGTAATCAGACCAGAAGCACTTGTAGTTATTACAGCTAACAAATCCTGATGACATGCTAAAGGGGTAATGCTATAATGTGGTTAAAGAACAAAAACACCGGTTTAATATGGGAGGTCGAGGGAGAGCTCGCCGAAAGGCTCTCCCGCTCTTCCGATTTTGAGGTGATAGATAAATGGCACTCACAGAAGGAATTGATAGCTTCTGCACACTCGAATGGGCAGAAGAATACTTTGGAGGAAAACTCTACTGCGATGAATGGGCAGGAGCAAGCACAACAACAAAAGAAAAGGCTCTCAAAGAAGCAACAAGGAGAATAAATAGACTTAACTTTAAAGGTATAAAAGCAGATCCAGGACAAATTTTGCAGTTTCCAAGAATTTTAGTTAATGTAGGACCAAGGATAGGCTTCTTTGGAGTGGTAGAACAGCCAACAATTCCAGATGAGGTTAAAGCTGCAACATGTGAAGAAGCACTCGCACTATTGAGATTTGGAAATAGTGCAAGGACTAAAGCACAAGAGCAAAATGTAGTTAGAGTAGCATTTGGAGATGTAACAGAGGAATATAAGGGATATGGGAAATTACTTAGCAAAGAAGCATTAGAGTTACTTAAGCCTTATATTGCTGGAGCGGTGGTGATTAGATGAAGGAATATTTTAATCAAAAGGTTAAATGGTATAGGAAAACGGGTAATAATGCCTATGGCCAGCCTGTATATGCTCCAGCAGTTGAATTAATGTGTAGATTTCAAGGTGGAATGAAACTTATAAAGGATAAACAAGGTAAAGAAGCAGTAGCACAAGGAGTATTTTATTTATCGGAAAAGGTAGGGCTTGATGATAAACTTGAATATGAAGGGAAACAATATAATGTTTTAAATTATTCAGACACTGTCAATTTAGACGGTGTTTTTCTTTTTAGGAAGGTGTGGGTATAGTGGGTAAAGTAAAATCAATTGCGAAGTTTAAATGGTATGGCAAAGAAGCAAAGGATATTGCAAAAAATGCTGCAGCAAAAGCTTTGATATTTTGTGGGGCACACCTTCAAGGAGAGAGTGCAAATCAAGCTCCTATAGATACAGGGGATTTGCGGCGTAACTGTAATGTAAGCCCACTAAAAATTCAAAGAAAAAATATTCAAGTAACAGTGGGTTATAATTTGCCTTATGCACGAAGGCAACATGAGGAATTACATTTTAGGCACCCGAAAGGTGGTAAAGCTAAATTTTTAGAAGATCCCTTTAATGAGAATCTTGATAAATATGATGCATACATTCAAAAAACAATTAAAGATGCCCTTGAAAAGGGGTGATTAAATGCTACTTGATGATATAGGGCAGTTTTTACAAGAACAAACTATCGGTTTATTAGGAGCCGATATTTTTTTATCACAATTGCCTGATTTAGATAATTGCATAGCATTGTTTGAATATGGCGGTGAAGCACCAGAACTGCATAGTAATATTGAAAAGCCAAGGCTACAGGTAATGGTAAGGAATATTGATTATCAAGTTGGAAGGATGAAAATTGAACAGATAAAAAATACGTTGCATGGCTTATCAGAACAAATTTTTAATGGTAAAAGATATCTTTTAATCAAGGCTTTGCAAAGCCCTGAGTTTTTAGGGTATGACGAAAATAACAGAGCTGAATTTGTTTGTAATTTTGAAATTATAAAGGAGGTATAGTTATGGCAATTAGCGGAAAAGGTGGAAGTGTATATATTGGTTCAAACAAGGTTTCAGAGATTTCACAATGGTCAATTGACTGTGAAGCAGACAACATTGAAACAACAAATTTTGATTCAAACGGTTGGAAAGAATTTATTGCAGGATTAAAAGAGTGGAAAGGAAGCTTTGAAGGTAATTTTAATCCCTCTGATACAAACGGGCAAAGAGCACTTATTACGGCATGGCAAAATGGACAAACAGTGTCACTTGAACTTAGAATTGATGCTACAAAGAAACTTGCAGGGACAGCTTATGTTAATTTTTCAATCGAAATGCCTGTTGATGATAAGGGAACATTTAAATGTGATTTCCAAGGAACAGGTGCATTAACTGTAACCTTAACATAATGAGGTGATAACATGGCTATAACTGGTATGATAGGAGCGGTATATGTGAGCGATATAAATGCCGCTCCTGTTTCTTTTACAGATCAAGCTACAACTAAAGATGCAACGTTGACAAGATATCAAGTAACAAATACAGCATATAGATATTGGCCGTTGGATGCAACGATTACAGTAAAAAAGAATGGCACTGTTGTATCAAGTGGTTATAAACTTGAAAGAGCAGGTGGATATGTTGTATTTGATTCACCGCTACAAGGGACAGATGTTGTTACAGTCTCAGGACAGGCTTTAACACTTGTTCAGTGCGGTGGATTTTTCAATTGGAGTATTGATTTTGAACAAGAGACAACAGAATCCACTACATTTGCAAGTGGAGGCTGGAAAGAATATACTGCAACAATAAAAGGATGGAAAGGTTCAGCAGAAGCATTTTGGGGAGATGACAGATTCTTTAAGTCACTTGGAAATATTATTGTCGTAAAGCTGTTTGTTGATTCAGGTGCAAGTCAAAAATGCTTTGAAGGATTTGCTATTATAACAAGCGAGGGTATAGAATCAGCTGTTGACGAGCTTGTTAAGGATAAAATTGATTTCGAAGGTGTAGGAGAATTGTTTATAAGATTATAGGGAGGCTGAAACATATGAGAGATAGAATCGTAACTGTGGCAGGTAAAAATATAAGTGTTACTGAAAAGAAAATTGGTGAGCTTGAGAAGCTTACAGCAGAGCTTTTCCCTGCTTCAAAGGGAAAGATAAAGGATATCCAGAAAGCATTAAATAACTTAGAGATAGATTGGGATTTACTTTATGACAAATTACCTATAATATTCCCTGAATTGACTAAGGATGACATTAAAAATGCATATATGAGCGAAATTGAAGCATTGCTTCAGGCGTTTGTAGATGTAAATTTTTTCGGGATAAAGAAGATAGCAAATCAGATGATCCGTTTTGCTCAGACTTCGTTACAACAGAAATAGTAGTGTTACTTGCAAGGGAATTTGGGTGGAATATTGAAGATATTAAACAATTAAGGCCAAGCGAGCTAGAAGTGATAATAAAAGAGTTGCAAAAGCAGAAGGAAATTCAAGAATATGCAGAGTTTAAAGGGAAATGGGCATTTTTAGCGGCAATAATAACAAATGGATTTGCAGCAATAGCAAGTATGTTTAGCAAAAGAAGGCCCAAAGAAGTTAAACCAGATGATTTTATAGACAAAAAATATGCAGCAAAAATAGAAAGATATTTTAAAGAGGCCCAGCCAGATGAGTGGGCCTCTTATATTGCCGAAGCAAAAGCAAAGGGATTAAAAGGGCCATGGTGATTATTTTATTTCAAAATTTCTTGTAACTTGTCTGCATATTCTTTTGCTTCTTCGGGAGTGAGGTTTTTAGATAATCTTAATAAAACTTTATCAATAAGATAGTCATACTCATTAAACATTGGAGAAGATTGGGCAATAGAGGAAACATATTCGTATCTCTTTTGAGCATCGTTTTTATTAGCAAATACTTCTATTGAGCCACCATTTATAACTTCGATATTATTAGAAACGGGTTCATCTATTCTTGAATCTAGAAAATTTGCTTTAGAAATGTATTGACCGGGTCTACCAAGTAATTTGTTTGGATCATTTTTTTCAGTATAAACCTCAATTTTAGTTATTGGCATATTAGAATTTTGCAAAGATTTTACTATTCCTTCAGCGGTTGTCGGCTTAGGTTTAGAATTAGAAGAACTTGAAGATGTTTGACAACCACTTAAAGTAGCTATCAAGAGAATAATAGCAATTGTTACAGACAAAAATTTTTTCATTTACAATTCCTCCTTAAACGTATTTTTGTAAGTTACAATTATATTTTCTACAAAATTATCAAAATTCCTTCTTTTTCTTTTAAAAGGTGGTGAAAAGATGAAAGTTGGAGAACTATTAGTAGCAATGGGTGTAGACTTTTCGCAGTATGAAAAAGATTTGGACAGAGCAGAAAAAAGGGCTCAAAAAACAGGATTAAATATAGGAGATATATTTAAAAATGCTATGTCGTTTACACTTGGAATGGGTATTTTTGAAGCAGTTAAATCAGGCTTTAAAGCTATTGCAGGTAGTGCTTTAGATTTTAACAGTATGATGGAAAGGGCTGCAATAGGTTTTACAACAATGCTCGGTAGTGCACAAAAAGCACAAGATTTTTTAGATAAAATGGGTAAATTTGCGTCATCAACACCATTTGAATATCCTGACCTTTTAGATGCATCTCAAAGACTAATGGCAATGGGATTTTCAGCTGATGAAGTGTTACCAACCTTAAAAGCTGTTGGAGATGCTATGGCAGGGATGGGAAAAGGTGCAAATGAAATAAACGGGGTTATATATGCATTAGGCCAAATGCGTATGGCAGGAAGAGTTAATGCTCAGGACATGATGCAGCTTGTTAATCAAGGTATTCCAGCATGGCAGATTCTAGCTGAAGCAATGGGCAAAACTACAGCTGAAGTAAGAAAAATGTCTGAACAAGGGCTAATTCCTGCTGATTATGCAGTAAATGTTCTTATCAATGGAATGGAAAAGCGTTTCCCTAACATGATGAAAAATATGGAGAACACATGGCAGGGGGTTACGTCGACTATAAAAGATGTATGGAGAATGACAATAGGAGCTATGACACAAGGATTATTTAAAGGGATAACTGGATGGCTGCAAAAAGTAAGAGACTTTGCACAGGAGTTTTATAGTGCTTTTCAGCAGGGTGGTATAGAAAATGCTATAAGAAAAATGTTTGGTCCTAATGTTTTATCTGATTTTCAAATGGTCAGTTCAGCACTAAGAAGTATTTGGCAAATAATTGTCGGGGTATTTAATACAATAAAAAATAATTGGAACATATTCGGACAAATAATTAAAGGAGTGTTGTTGTATTTTGCATCTTTTAAACTCGCAACTATTGCTGTAAACGCTGCCACTAAAGCAGTAGCATTGTTCAGAGCTATTAATCTTGCCTTAGTAGGAGAGTCAACAATTACATCTGGAATAATAGCATTACTAAGTAGAGCGGTAGGAATTTATAAAGTTCAATTAAAATTAGCAGCAATGGAAGGTGTAACTTTAACAGGAGTATTAGCAAAATTAAGAGTTGCAATTTTTTCAGTATGGACAGCTCTTGGTCCAGTGGGCTGGGCAGTTCTAGCAATATCAGCCTTAATTGTTGCAGGAATAGCTCTATATAAAAACTGGGATAAAGTAAGATATTATGGTTTACAAGCATGGGGAGCCTTGAAAATTGGCATATTATACGCTGCATATGGCATTGTGTCAGCATTTAAGTTTATCTTAGGTTGGATACCAGCGCTGGGTAACGCATTTAGTAGTATGCAGCAGGCATTAGCAGGTTACATTGCAAGAGAAAAGTCAATTTTAGCACAAAGGGCGAGTGCATTTAGCAAAGATGACAGTGACGTAAAAGCAGCACAAAAACTTGTAGACAATCAAAAGAATATTGCAGATGCAAGCAAAAACGCTGCAAGTGGTTTGAGCGAACAAGCAGACGCAACAAAGAAGGCAGGGAAAGCTACACAGGACAACTTGCAAAGCTTTGATGAGGTTCACCAAATCATGCAAGAAACAGCGGATGCAAGTGAGAATTTGCCAGAGGTAGCTTTACCAAACGTTGAAATGCCAGAAACAGGGAATTTAGTAACAGCATTAAGTGCTGGCATAGGAGATTTGACAAGCGGCATAGCAGATAAGCTAAGCTCTGTATGGGATACAATCAAAAGCAAAGCTGAGACAGTTTGGAATAGTCTCTCAACATTTTTCAGCAACACATGGAACGGTATTAAGAATACAGCAGAAACGATTTGGAACAGCATAGCAAACTTTTTCACGAATGTGTGGCAAAGAATCTACGCAGCGGCACCGCAGTTCTGGGATGCGCTTGGTAACTACTTAAGAACGCTTTGGCAAGGTTGGGTTAGCATTGCACGAAGCATCTGGAATGCGATATTTACAATCTTTCAAAGCACATGGCAGACAATATATACAGTTGCGGTGAATATTTGGAATATGATTAGCGCATTTTTGCGTGGCGACTGGGAGGGAATAAGACAGGCTGCGGTTAATATTTGGAATGCGATATCAAATCACATAGCGACTGTATGGAATGCAATTCGCAATGTAATAACAACAGTATGGCAAGCAATAGCTAACAATCTTACAGCTGGGTGGCAACTGTTCTTGGTAACAACGCAAACAATATGGAATGGTATAAAGCTCGTGTTTGACACAGTTTGGAATGGTATAAAAACGACAATAACAACTGTTTGGACAGGAATTCAGACATTTTTAATAACTGCATGGACGACGTTCACAACGGTTGTGCAAACAACATGGAATGCTATAAAGAACGTCTTTCTAACTGTTTGGAACTTGATAAAATCAATATTCACAACAACTTGGAATGCAATTGAATCATTTTTGACCACAGCATGGAGTACTCTGGAAAATACAGCGAATACAGTTTGGAATGCGATTAAGAATTTCATAGTGAATCCGATACAAAGTGCAAAGAACACTCTTACAACGCTCTGGAACGATATAAGCAAATTCATATCAAACGCATGGAATAATATTAAACAGGGATTTATTAGCACATACAACGCTATGAAACAAGCAATAATTAGACCTTTTGAAGATGCTTGGAATTACATTAGTTCAATTTTCTCAAGAGCTTACGAATGGGGTAGAAATCTTGTGCAAAATATTACAAATGGTATTCAAAGTGCGATTAGCAGCATTGGCAACGCAGCAAAAAACGCAGCAAATAAAATAGCCGACTTCCTTGGTTTTCACTCACCAGCAAAAGAAGGCCCAGGTGCAGATGCAGATAAGTGGATGCCAAACATGATGGATATGCTTGCACAAGGTATTTATGGGAATATAAGCAAGGTGAGAAACGCAGTAGCAGAAGCTGCAGGAGTGCTAAGCGGTATTACAGCGCAACCTGAGATAGCGTTTGGCATTAGTGGTAGTGTTACAGGCTACAAAGCAGCAACACAAGTTTATACAGCACCAGTTACACAGCCTCAAATACACCTGCACATTGGAACATTAATAGCTGATGATTATGGGCTAAAGAAGCTTGAACAAAAATTGAGGGAAATTCGAATTTATGAAGACCAAAGACTGGGAAGTGATAAAAGATGATGATTGACGGTATTACAATAGCAACCCCTACCGAACTTAAGGTAGGGGTTTTCCGTTTAACTAAATCAGAAAGAACAGCGTCGGGCAAAATGATGATGGAGATTATTGCAGTAAAAAGAAGACTCGACTTGAAGTGGAACATCATAAAAGACACTGATTTGAAGCAGATAATGGACTTGCTTGACGCTAAAGTCTTTCATACAGTAACCTACCCAGACCCGCAAACGGGAGAAACAGCAACGATAACCGCTTACGTGGGTGATATAAACATGAACGCATTTAGGCGAATAGGAAATAGTCGTTATTATGCCGATGTAAGCTTAGCTTTGATTGAGCAGTAGGTGGTGGTTGTATGTATCCAGTAACACAGGATTTCCTTGATAAAGTAAGAGCAACAGAAAGGCGAGTATGGGCGAAATGCCAGATAGATTACACGGACCCTTTTCTCGACCAATCAATCCAAGTCCAAGCTTCCGAGCAGGCCAACGTATCTTTTCCTGCTCAAACCGCCGACGCAGTAGCCGAGCCTTTTGCTAAAATCGCCAGCTTGGACGGCAGTTGGGTTTTGGACGGCACTTATGCCCTTGCACCTGCTACAGAAGAAACAAAAATATACCAGATGGGCTGGTGGGGCAGTCAACTTGCGGACGCAAATGGCTATTTTACAACACCATATCCTACTTTAACGTTAACCTTTTATAGCAGACCAGTTACAAAATTACAGGTTGTCGGTGATAACAAAAGAGGTGAATATCCAGTAGATTTTACAATTAGGCTTTATGACAGTGCGGGAATACTCTTATATACCGAAAATGTCATAGGGAATACACAAGTATGGTGGCAAAAATCCTTATCTACTCCAGTAACACAGGTTGCCAAAATTACGTTTGAATTTAAGCGTTGGAGCCACCCGGGACGACAAGTAAAAATAATGGAAGTATTTACAAATATCCAGGAAATATATGAAGGGGAAGATATAATACTTTTACATCTTCTTGAAGAAAGGGAAGTTAGTCAAGGTAGTTTACCTATTGGGAACATTTCAGCAAATGAAATTGATGTAAGAATTTTAAATAGGGACAGAAAATTTGATGTTGGTAATATCCAAAGTCCTCTGTATGGACTTTTAAAAGCAAACAGAAGAATAAAAGCTTGGTTAGGTGTTGAAACAACAAACGGAATTGAATATGTACCTCTTGGTACTTTTTACACTGGCGATTGGAGTGTACCTGAGAATAGTATTTATGCACAAACCACAGGCAGAGACAAATTAGAACTATTAAGAAAAAATACTTACACTTCCAATGTTGTAGAGATAAACAAAACATTATACGATTTAGCAATATCAGTATTGCAAAATGCGGGATTAAAGCCAGATGATTATTGGATTGATACCGAATTACAACAATACACAATACCATACGCATACTTTGAGCCTCAATCGCATAGAGAGGCACTCAGAAAAATTGCAGAGGCTTGCCTTGGGCAAGTCTATTGTGACAGAAACGGCATAATAAGAGTAGAAGGGCCAAGCTACCTTGCAAGCAAGACGACAGCAGACCTAACTATTACGCAGGATGACTATTTTAGGAAAGATAATCCTGTTAAATGGGGGCAGATTGCAAACTACATTGAGGTTGAAACACAGCCTTTGAGACCTGACACAATGCAGGAAGTCTATCGTAGCAACGACCCTATAAGCATAGCAGCAGGGCAGACGCTGAAGTTGACCGTGTACTACAACCAGACACCATGCATAAACGCCTCAGCAAGCCTTGTTGGGGCAACAAACACAGTCATAACCGCTGCAACATATTACGCTTGGGGTGCAGATATAACGCTTGTGAATAATGGCACTGCAACAGAAAGCATAACAATTGTAGTGAACGCACAACCACTCAAAGTGATGAACAAGGAAAAGGCTATAGCCAAGGACGATGCAAGCATAACCGACAATGGTTTAATACGATATACATTCCCTACGAATCCACTTGTCCAAACGCTAAGCATGGCACAAACAATAGCGAATAAGCTTTTACAATCGTTCAAAGACCCGAGAAGAGACGTCGAGGTTGAGTGGCGTGGAAACCCTGCACTGCTTTTGGGCGATAGGGTAAGCGTTGTGGACAATATCGAAACAAACGACTACTATGTGATAAGACAAGAGTTGGAATATGACGGAGCTTTACGAGCCAAATTATCTGGACGTAAAGCATAGGAGGTGAAATAATGGGAACAGCACCAAACGGTTATCAAACGCCAAAAACAAACTGGGCTGGCGGCAATATTCCGTCAGCTTCTGATTTCAATAGAATAGAAGGCAACATATATGCAGTAGAAGAAGGGAGTAGAACAATAGACCCTGCACAAACACCTAATAGCAATGTTGGTAACTTGCGACAATTTTTAGACTGGTTCGCAAACAGAATCAAAGCAATTACAGGCAAAACAAACTGGTATGATGCACCAAGTAAAACTTTAGAGGATTTAAATACCCACATAAATGCAGCGGCACCGCACAGCGGACATGCACCACTTAACCATACCCATTCAATAAATGAAATTACGAATTTATTTAACGCTTTTTATGCAGGAACAACGACTAATTCTGGTAATAATTATTCTGTTACTGCAAATGGAATAACATCTTACACAGACGGGCTTTGTGTGGTAGTAAAAATTAACACAGATAGCACAGGTGCAGCAACATTAAATATTAATGGGTTGGGTGCTAAACCAATTAAAAAATCAAATGGCTCTGATGTTACAAATTTAAAAGCAAATGGAATATACACGTTGAGGTATAATGCAACAAATGGAAATTTTATATTACAGGGTGAAGGAGGTGAGGGAACAGCCCAGCCCGCTGATGTATTAAGTGGGAAAACATTTACTAATGATAGTGGAACTTTTACTGGAACAATGCCTAATAAAGTAGGTTCAGGAACAGTTATTACTCCAGGAACATCAGATATAGCAATCCCACAAGGTTATTATGGCGGAGCTTTAACAGATGGTAAGGTAAAAGGGGATGCTAATTTAGTATCAAGTAATATTAGAAGTGGAGTTAGTATATTTGGAGTAACAGGAAATTATTTTTTTGAACTTAAACCTGGGGAAAACGTTGCTTATCGCTATCCTGATCGAATTCCATTTACTTATGGAACACCGACCAGAGTAATAGAAAAAATTGTGTATGGAACAGGTATTATAAGAATAAAGTTTGACTTATCGTTATATAATAGTGGAGCTACCGTATATGGGCAAATCTACAAAAATAATTCGCCTTATGGCACTTTACGTTCTACAAATAGCACATCGGATGTAACTTTTGTAGAAGATATTAGTGTTACAGCTAATGATCGGATTCAACTTTACGTTTGGGTTTCTAACACACTTTATACTGGAAGTTGTTATAATTTCAAAATATGTGTTGAAGCTTATCCAATATTGTAGCGAGGTGATAATAATTGATTAAGAAATTTCAATATACAACGAAAGAAGAAAGAGAAAGAATAATACAAGAAAATCAAAATTTAGTTTTGATTGAAGAGCAAAACATAATAGATGGCAATTTTTTGTTATTTTCCGATAATCCACAAGAAGACAGACCAAAAGCGCAGATAGTTTATACTAATGTATCGAAGGAAGAATTAGACGCTATTAAACAAGCTCTTGATGATATAATACTCAAAGGTGGTGCTTTATAATGGCAAAATATCTTGCTATGAGAATAATCGAAGGTGTTTATACTTATAATTATGTGATAAATAAAAGACCAGATTTAAAAGAAGCGATTGATAATGTTTTAAGGGAGTTTGGGAGAGAGGACTTAATAACTCAATAAAACATAAATTTTATTCAGGGGCTATTTTACAGATAATAGCCCTTTTCTATTTGCTGAAATTGGGTGAGTATATCGGAGGTGTGCCATGGAAAATGAAGTAATAAAACTTGCTATGTCACAAGGTTTATGGGCAGTGTTATTTGTAACACTGCTTTTCTATGTGCTAAAAGAGAATTCTAAAAGAGAAAGTGAATTGAGAGCTATAATTGATAAGCTTAGTGATAAGTTTGACGACTTAAAAAAAGAAATAGAAGAAATTAAATTTAAAATAACAAGAAGGTGATACAATGCAACAGCAGGGGAAATTTATTCTTATGAATAGAGAAGAGTTTAAAAGCTATACTTTAAAACTTAAGGTTAGCAGAAAAATCACCCTAATTCAAAATCACCACACCTATATACCAAGTTATAAAGATTTTAAAAACAATCACTTTAGACTTTTAGAGGGTATGGAAAGAAGTCATCTTTCAAGGGGATTTAATGAGATAGGACAAAACATTACTATATTCCCAGATGGGTTGATTGCTGTTTGTAGACCTTTAGATACTCCTCCAGCTTGTATAAAGGGTGCCAATGAAAATGGTATTTGCATAGAAAACGTTGGGAATTTTGACATCGGCGGGGATAAGATGACAGAAGAACAAAAGAAGAGCATTATCTTTGTTAATGCTATTTTGTGCAAAAAGTTTAAATTAACTCCCAGCACCGATACGATTGTATATCATCATTGGTTTGACTTAGAATCTGGAAAAAGATTGAATGGAAAAGGAATAACGAAATCCTGCCCAGGAACAAACTTTTTCGGTGGGAATAAAGTCGAGACTGCGAATAAGTATTTTATACCACTTATTATGAAAGAGCTAGAGGCAATGAATGAAACAAAGGAAGATAAGCAAACGAAAAAAGGACAAGTATTGGCTAATTTGCTTAATATTAGAGAACAGCCTTCAACTCAAGCAAAAATATTAGGACAGTATAAGAAAGGTGAAATAATTGACATTTTTGAAGTTAGGGACAATTGGGCAAAGACAAGCAAAGGTTGGGTATGTAGCGATTTTATAAAAATTATATGAGAGGAGAGATTAGTATGAATTGGAAGGCAAGATTACGCAACAAAGCTTTTTGGCTTAGCTTTTCAGCTTTAGTTGTATTGATAGCAAAAACGTTTAAATTGTTTGAAGTTCCTGCTGATTGGGAAAAAACCATTAATACTGCCTTAAGTTTGCTTGTTGCAATGGGTGTGCTTATGGATCCAACCACACCAGGTGTATTAGATGAAAGAAACCCCGGTGAATAGCCGGGGGATTTTTTCTTTTTGTATTAATTACTTTATTATATGTTATAATTATTTTTAGTAGTTTTTGTAAGGGGTGAGATAATGTATTTTGTGTATATAGACGAAGCTGGGCAGCCGGGAGGATATGATAATTCAACTCAGAGAGTGAAGTCTGGAGCATCAAAGTATTTTACTTTAGCAGGAATATTAATACCTGCTGATGATACTATTAAATTGCAAAGAAAACTTAAGTTATTAAAATTACAACATAACCTTCCAACCGATAAAGAATTTAAGTGGAATGCTAAATATTCGCAGTTTGGCATTGACAAAGAAACTTATATTTCATATAGAGAAGGTATGGTGCAATTAATAAATGAATATAAAAATTCTGTGATAGTGGCAGTAATTGATAAGGATGAAGCATACAAAAAGAATTATATAAATAATCATCATGATGTATATGTTCAAGCATTACACTTAATAATGGAAAGAGTTCAGAAAGAGATAAATGACAGGAATTTGTTAAAGGAGCCTGTAATGTTTATGTTTGATAGTAGAAAAAATGATAAAAATTCAAAATTAGATGAGGAACTTCAGTTGTCATATATAAGAGCAACTGGATTAGGGACATATTATATGAGTTTTCCATATTTTTCTGAAACTCCTATATTTGTTGACTCAGATTATTCGGCTGGAGTTCAATTAGCTGATTATTGTGCAGGGATAACACATAGAGCATATGAAGCTGGGAAGAGTGATTGGTTTGAAAAAATAAAACCAGCTTTACGTAAAAGTAAAACTGGTAACATAACGGGTTATGGTTTAAAAGTTTTCCCATAAATAAAATCGGAGCTGAGGGGGATTTCCCAACACACTCAATAGGGAGTGCTACCTCAGCCTGTAAATGTATCTGTGTAACTATTATAACGCCAAAACAACCTTATGTCAAGGAGAGCTCTCTTAATATATATTATGAATAATAATAGCAAAAGTATACATTTTTGCAGGGAATTCCACCTCATTTGTTTTATTATATTATTTGTGATTTTGTAGTAGTTGTATCTGCACCTTGACCGGTTGAAAGTTCAATCTCCAAGCCTTCCTCTTCAAAAAATCCTTTGTTTATAGCAACATACATTGGTGCATAGAAGATGGATCTTACAACCTCGTTTAACCTAACCTTTGTAAGTTCCTGCGGCTTTTTTTGCCCACAGGAGGCAAAGATGAGAGTAAAACTTAATAAAATTGAAAGAAGGCTGAAAAGCTTTTTCATATAAACCTCCGTAATTTATTTTTGATATTTTATAATATGAATAGAGTAGTTACTTTGACACAATAAAAAACCACCAAGGAAAAGTCTTGGTGGTTTTAAAACTTAACTATTTAATATATTTAAATCGATTTCCTTTTCGCTTGAAGCTACAACTAAGGCAGAAACCGATGCACCCGTAACGTTTGTCATAGTTCTTGCCATATCTACTATGACGTCAACTCCAAGGAGCATTGCAAGGCCTTCAATAGGTAAACCTAATGAGGCTAATACTACTGTTGCTGCTAAAGATGCCGTCCCAGGAACGCCCGCAATTCCTATCGATGATAATGTTGTAGTTGCAATTAAGATTAAATAATGATTGATAGATAAGTCTTTATTAAACATATTCGCAACGAATATCGCAACTAAAGCAGGATAAATTCCTCCACAAGCGTTCATCCCCGCAGTAGCTCCTATTGGCGCTACAAAATTAGCGATCTTTTCGGAGATTCCTACACCTTCTGTTAAAGACTTTATTGTTACTGGTAAAGTTCCAAAGCTGCTTTGTGTTGAGAAGGCAACAACTTGGGCAGGATATATCTTTTTAAAGAACTTTAATGGATTTACTTTAGCAACAAAGGCTACAATTCCTGTATGGACAATTGCTATTTGCAGTAGGCAGGCTACATATACTGCTATAATAAATCTTATCAGAGGAAGAAGAGTAGCAATGCCGTATTGGGTAGAAATAGAAGCAATTAATCCATAAACTCCATAAGGTGTTAGTGAGATAACTATTTTAGTTAATCTTGAAATCACACGATTAAGTTGTATAAAGAATTCACGGACAATTTTTATTGAATCCATATTTTTTTCGCCTTCAATTGCTAGAGAAATTGCAATTAAAATTGAAAAAATTATTACAGGAATAATCTTTCCATTTGCCATCTCATTTACTGGATTTTTAGGAATCATATCTAGGAAAACTTGCGTAAATTTAGGTATTTCCCTTGCCTTAAATTCTGGAACATTGATAAAATTATACCCTGCTCCAACATTTAGGATATTTCCAACTAAAAGGCCTATGAAGGTTGCAATTGCTGTGGTTAACATTAAAATTGAGATAGCTTTAATAGCTATTCTTTTTAAATCATCTGTATTTGAAAATTTATTAATGCTTGTAATAATTGATGTAATGATAAGTGGTAAAACCAGCATTTTAATTAAGCTTATATATGTTTGTCCTATTAAACTAAATACGTTTTCTTCATTTTTTAGAACTATTCCCGAAATTAATCCTAATGTCAATGCTATTAATGATATAAGAGAAAAGGATACTTTTTTGTTTTTTATAAATTTGATTATGCTAAAGGAAATTGTTGTTAATATCAAAGCAAATACAGTTGACATATTTATTAATACCTCCTTAAAGTTTTTTATTTTTAACTGCGCGCAGTTTTTAACAATAAAAAAACCTTCTGCCTCTTAATCAGAGGCAGAAGGTTATCTTCCGCGGTTCCACTCTGCTTAGGGACAAAAAGCCCCTATCTCGTTTTCAGGTGCTAACACACCATATCTCTATAACGGGAGAACCCGTCACGGCCTACTATAAACTTCGACCTAACACTCATAGGGGCACTTCAGTTATACTACATCATAGGATTCTCTCAGCCAAGGAATCCCTCTCTGTATGACTTGTATAACCTACTTTCCCTAATCATCGTGTTTAAATCATACTATTTTACTCGATTTTGTTTTAATTATAAATGGTAAACATCCATAAATCAATGAATATTGATGTTTTGAATAAATAGACCAACATCTATAGAAATAATAAATATGTTTGTCTAGTTAGATATTTAACAAAAAAGGTCTTTATTTTCCTATCTTGTTTATTATGGTAAAATAATAAAAGCAAAATATAATGGTTAAAAATAGGAGGGTTGATATGAAGGTATTCAGATGGGTGTATGTAATTTTAGGTATATTAATTTTTTTATGTCTAGGGACTGTATATTCATGGAGTATATTTAGAAAACCCTTAGAGGAGGCTTTAAAACTATCATCAACACAAAGCGGATTACCTTTCATGGTGTTTCTTGCCTTTTATGCTCTTTTAATGCCCTTTGGTGGCAAATTAATCGATAGATATCATCCTAGGAATGTTCTTATTTTCGGAGGAGTTTTAGTTGGCTTAGGTTGGATACTTTCCTCGTGGGCAAAGAATATTTGGTTTTTGGTTTTTACTTATGGTATTATTGCAGGAAGTGGTGTCGGAATAGCTTATGGTGTCCCAATTAGTGTTGTTTCGCGATGGTTTTATGACAAAAAGGGGCTTGCATTAGGAGTGTTGCTTTCAGGTTTTGGGCTTTCACCATTTATAACTGCTCCCATCGCTAAAAGACTTATAGACATGAATGGAGTATTTACAACGTTTAAAATATTAGGTGTTGCCTTTTTAATTATTGTTATATTATTGGCATTGCCCTTTAAATTTCCAGATGAATTAAAAGTTGAAAAAACTGAAGACGGTATATCAATAACTCCAATGGAGATGTTAAAAACTTCAAAATTTTATGCGCTGTGGTTTTGTTTTATGGTGGCAACACTAGTAGGTCTTATGATTATTGGAATAACAGGGCCGGTTGGAGAAGACATTATAAAAATTGATAGTAAAAAAATCGCCATCTTTATTTCAGTTTTTTCTGCATTTAATGGGATTGGAAGGCCCTCCTTTGGATGGCTAACTGATTTGTTAAGTCCCATTAGGGTTATTTCATTATCTTATGTTTTGATAATTTTGTCGGCTATTTTATTTATAACATTTAAAGAAGGTTCTGTTGTGCTATTTATTGTATCATTTGCTTTGTTTTGGATGAACTTTGGAGGATGGCTTGCTATAGCACCAGCATTAACATCAAAATTTTTTGGAAGCAGGTTCTATAGCCAAAATTATGGTATTGTTTTTACGGCTTATGGTTTTGGTGCTATAATAGGAAACTTATTGTCAGGAATGCTGAAGGATTTTTTAGGAAGTTACAAATATGTAGCTTATCCTATAATTGGATTTGTAATCATCGCTTTAATAGTTGCTAATGTTTATTTAAAAAGGGAGGACTAAGTGGATAAATGAAAAAATATATCGTTACAACTATTTATATATTTATATTCATGACTTTTATTGGTTTTTCTGAAAATATGAGGGGGCTTTTTATTCCGATATTTAAGGAAGAATTTAGGATAAACAATAGCATGATTGGAGTAATGCTAACGGTTTCATCATTAGCATATATAATTTATCAATACATAGGAGGAATATTAATACAAAGGCACGGTCATAAAAGGATTTATTTATCGAGTTTGATTCTAATAATACTTTCATTTTTGATGATATGGAAATCGGGGAGTTTTTATATATTACTTTTGGCCATGTTTATATTTAATGTTGGGGTATCCCTATTTTCTATATCTACCAATTCACTTATACCGGTTTTGTTTATAGGCTATCAGGCAATTCTAATGAATCTAACTCACTTTTGCTATGGGCTTGGAACTTCAGCAGGGCAAAGAACTGTTGGAATACTACTAAAAAGAGGGCTAAATTGGAGGGAAGCTTATCTTGGTAGTGCGCTAGTGTTTTTTATTCTTTTACTTATTTTCTTTTTTATTAAATTTCCACAGGTTGATGTTGATAAAGCAGATAAAGGGGTTAAATTTTTAGATGCAATAAAGGACAAAAGGATTCTTTTATTTGTTGCAGCATTAGGCCTTTATGTTTTTTCTGAGCTTTCGGTTGCCAATTGGTTCGCTAATTTTATGATAACCGGATATTCCCTTGATGGTTTAACTGCCTCCTACTATCTTTCTTTATTCTTCTTTATATTTACGATTGGAAGATTTTTAGGGGGATTTGTAGTAGAAAAGATAGGCCATTTTAATGCATTATTTTTATATTTTTCAATAGCTATCCTTTTATTTACCGTGGGACTTGTTTTAGGGGAAAAATATTTAATTTTGATTTCAGCTTCCGGCTTCTTTTTTTCAATAGGTTTTCCAACCATAGTTCTCCTTGTTAGCAATACCTTTCAAAAAAATAGAACATATATATTAGGATTGGTTATTGCCCTTACATCGACGGTAAATATGATATTAAATTTTCTTGTGGGTTTTTTGAATGACACCATTGGAGTTTATTATACATTCTTTTTGATTCCTATTGCTCTTTTAGTTTCTTTGACGATACTGATTTATATAAAATTAAAAGTTTGGGAAAATAGTTGAATATATAGATAAATGTGGTAATATTGAATTAGAGATGTTTTGGGGTGATGGGGATGAAGAAAAAATTATTACTGGGGTATTTAATTATTGCTGTTTTAGCTATTTTTATGCATTATAAAACTATTTATGACGAGATTATAAAACCGCCTTCTGATAAATGGTCTAAGGAAGTAGAAATTTCTAAGGCAAAGTCAAAGAGCTATCCTAAAGTTTTAAAAATGGGAGAAAATTATTTAATTGCCTTTGATGATGGGCAAAATATAAATCTTGTTACTATAGATAAATTAGGTAATAAGATCAAAGAAAAAAGCATAGATGCAATGGATGAAATGGTAAGAAGTTTAAGCCTTATTACCGATGGAAAAAATATTTACTTAAGCTGGATAATTTCTAACTCAGGAGTTAAAAGTTTAATTCAGGCTAAGCTCGATGGCAATCTTAATGTTTTAAATACCAATCAATATTTTAATGTTTACGATAGTGCTCAAATTGGCGATAATGCTATTGCTATATCAACTATTGATAGAATTGAAATTTTAGATGTAAAAAATAATAAAAAATATACTATCAATGAAAACAGAGCAACTCATCTTGCTGGAGCGGAAGCAAACGGAAAAATTATGATTTCATATCTTATAGGTGAAAATGAATTCAAATATGCAACGATTGATGATGGAGAAGTAAAAGCCGAGTATATAGGAACTGTTGGTAAGGGCGTTTTTGATAGTTTTGGAGATGTAGCTTTATCCTTTGACAAAAATTATGGATATTTGCTTGTTGAGAACAAGGTTAAAGGACAATTTGGCAATATAATTGCTATAGTATTTAATTTAGATGGAAGCAATTATAATATATCAAAATTGAAAGTAGGATATATAAGATATCTTTATAACCCACAAACTGTATCGGCAGGTGAAGGGGCTGTTTTTGTAGCAGGGTCTGAAAGAAAGGTTGGGAAAAAGGATGAGCAGTATGACATAGTTGAATTTTTAATGGATGGAGAGGAGATTAAGGAATATAATTATATTTCAAAGACGTCAAAACCATCCATGATGCCCTATTATTATGATAATTATGTAGCCTTTGCAGATTATTTAGGTGATGGAGTATATAAGATAAATTTAACATCTAGCACAGATGAATTTAAAGGGATACACAACAGAGTAAGGCCAATAGAAAGGTTAGAAGCTTTTTATAAAACCGTTATAACAATTATAAATAGCCTTCTTTATATCTTTATATACGGAATTTCGTGGATATTTGTTGGTTTATTGTTGGTTTCCATTTTTATGTTTTTCCAATATTCTTTAAAGGATTCAAAAAAACTTTTAACCTTTATCCTTATTTATTTAATAACTTTCATTGCTAAAATATATACCGTATATAGGATATCCTATATAACATTTGGAAATTTATTACCATCATATATGGCAAATATTCTAATAGGCATTTTGATTAATATAATAATAAGCCTACTTACATTGAAACATGGTTACGATGATTATAAAAACAATATTTTTGAATCTCCATTTATGCCATTTTCAAAGGCATTAGTTATCGATACATTCTTAACGCAACTTATTTTTGTTCCATTTATAATTTAGATTGACAAAAAGAGAATATTAAATATAAAATAAAATAAAAAATAAAAATTTAAAGGCTGTGAAAAAGAGGAGTAGGCAGTCAAAACTTACAGAGAGGAAGGTCCAAAGGTTGAGAGGCCTTCTAAGTCCCTTGCTGCTGAAGGTAGCTTTGGAGCCTTCCACCTGAAATAAAGTAGGGTGGAACGGGAGACCGTTATCTAAATGAGTGCCAGGTTTTCTGGAATAAAGGTGGTACCGCGGTCCCTCGCCCTTTTTTGGGTGAGGGATTTTTTATTGGGGGTGTCTATGAAAATGGCAATTTTTTTAATGATCATTGGGGCAATTTTAGTTTATGGGGCAAACTTTATAGTTAGCATTTTCAGAGTCAGAAATGATTATAAAAATATTTTGCTTATTAAAACAGTAGGTTTAACCATCGCTGTTATAGGCATTTTAAAAATATTCGAGATAATATAGGAGGGATATTATTATGGAGGATAGGAATTTAGCAAAAACCTATAACCCTAAGGATTTTGAAGAAAGATTATATAACGAATGGCTTCATAAGGGATATTTTACCCCAAAGATTGACAAGTCAAAGGAGCCCTTTACAATAATGATTCCGCCACCAAACATAACAGGACAGCTTCACATGGGCCATGCCCTTGACAACACTTTGCAGGATGTCCTAATTAGATGGAAGAGAATGCAAGGGTATACAACCCTTTGGCTTCCTGGTGAAGATCATGCAAGCATTGCAACAGAAGTTAAGGTTGAAGCAGAACTTGAAAAGCAGGGACTTTATAAAAAGCAAATTGGAAGGGAAAAATTCCTTGAAAAGGTTTGGGAGTGGACACATAAATATAGGGCAAGAATTAGAGAACAGCTTATGAAAATGGGCGCCTCCTGCGACTGGACTAGAGAAAGATTTACGATGGATGAAGGATTAAATAGAGCTGTAAGGGAAGTTTTCGTAAGACTTTATGAAAAGGGACTTATTTATCAAGGAAATAGAATAATAAACTGGTGTCCTAAATGTATGACTGCCCTTTCAGATGCTGAAATTGAATACGAAGAAAAGGAAGGAAGGCTTTATCATATAAAATATCCTGTTAAGGATTCTGATGAGTATGTTATTGTTGCAACAACAAGGCCGGAAACGATGCTTGGCGACGTTGCGGTTGCAGTTAATCCAAATGATGAAAGATACAAACATCTTATAGGAAAAAATTTGATACTGCCTTTAGTTAATAGGGAAATTCCTGTAATTGCAGATGAATATGTTGACATGGAATTTGGAACAGGATGCGTAAAGATAACTCCTGCCCATGATCCAAACGACTTTGAGGTAGGGCAAAGACATAACCTTCCTCAAATAGTTGTTATGAATGAAGATGGAAGGATGAATAGCCTTGCAGGAAAATATGAAGGGCTTGAAAGATATGAGGCTAGAAAACAAGTTCTTAAGGATCTGGAGGAAAAGGGATTACTTCTTAAAGTAGAAGAACATAACCACAACGTTGGAACCCATGATAGATGTAAAACTGTTGTTGAGCCACTTTTATCGAAGCAATGGTTTGTAAAAATGAAGCCTTTAGCAGAACCTGCAATAAAGGCTGTTAAAGAAGGAAAGGTTCAATTTATTCCAGAAAGATTTGCAAAGGTTTATTTTAATTGGATGGAAAATATTCAAGATTGGTGTATATCAAGACAGCTCTGGTGGGGACATAGAATTCCTGTATGGTATTGTGATGATTGTGGAAGGCTTACTGTTCAGGTTGAGGATGCAACAAAGTGTGCCCACTGCGGTTCAACTAACATCCATCAGGATGAGGATGTATTAGATACATGGTTTAGTTCAGCCCTTTGGCCCTTCTCAACTTTAGGATGGCCGGAAAAAACAGAAGATCTTGAATATTTCTATCCAACCAGCGTTTTAGTGACTGGATATGACATAATATTCTTCTGGGTTGCAAGGATGATATTCTCAGGAATAGAACATATGGGGGAAGTTCCGTTTAAATATGTTTTAATTCATGGAATAGTTAGGGATTCACAAGGAAGAAAGATGTCAAAGTCCTTAGGAAACGGAATTGATCCTCTTGAAATAATAGATCAATACGGTGCAGATGCCTTAAGGTTTACTTTAGTTACAGGAAATTCACCTGGAAATGATATGAGATTTTACATGGAAAGGGTAGAGGCTGCAAGAAACTTCGCAAATAAAATCTGGAATGCAGCAAGATTTGCCCTTATGAACTTGGATGATGAAGTATTAAAGTCATTTGATGAAACTTACTTAAATACAGCAGACAAATGGATACTTAGCAGATTAAATAAGGTTGTAGGAGAGGTTACAGAAAATCTTAATAAATTTGAACTTGGAATTGCCCTTCAAAAGATATATGATTTTATATGGTCTGAGGTTTGTGACTGGTATATTGAGCTTATAAAACCAAGGCTCTATGGTGAAGATGTTAAAGATAAGGCCTCAGCCCAAAGGGTATTAAAGGAAGTGTTAGTAGACAGCTTAAAACTTTTACATCCCTTCATGCCGTTTATAACTGAGGAAATATATAAACATCTTACAGATGAGATGCCTTCCATAACTATTGCAAGATGGCCTGAATATAGAGAAGATAGAGTATTCGAAAAAGAAGAAGTAAATATGAACCATGTTATAGATGCAATAAGGGCAGTGAGAAACATAAGAACTGAAATGAATGTTCCAAATTCAAGAAGGGCAAAGGTTATGATTTTACCTGCAAGTATAGATATAAAAGGTGCCTTTGAGGAAGGAAGAATATATTTTGAAAAGCTAGCCTATGCTTCAGAAGTAATTTTCCCTGATAAGGAAGAAATTCCAAAGGATGCTGTTTCAAAGGTTATTCCAGGGGGAGAAATATTCTTACCTCTTGAAGACCTTATAGACAGGGAAAAGGAAATTGAAAGGCTTTCAAAGGAAAAGGAAAAATTAGAAAAGGAAGTAGAAAGGGTAAACAATAAGCTTTCAAATCCAGGATTTATTAACAAGGCGCCACAAAAGGTTGTTGATGAGGAAAAGGCAAAGAAGGAAATGTATGAGGATATGTTAAGAAAAGTTATAGAAAGATTAGAGGCTTTAAAAAATTAAAATAAGGCACCTTAACGGTGCCTTATGCTTCAGCAATCCTTATGATGATGATCTTCTTTATCATCTAAGAAGTTTTTAACAACCTTTTGACAATCTGTAATTACCTCACAAATACAATCGATGTCGATAAATTTAATTGGGCAGTAGCACTTTTTGTCTGGGAATTCAGCTATTAAAACGTTATCACATACAGCAAGAACTTTTACCCATTCTTCGCAGCAGCCCTTTAAAACAATTAGAACCTTTTCACCCTTAAGGGCTTCAAGAATAGATTTGATTGAACACCATGGATGTGGATGTTGTGGATAGAATGGTCCTCCTGACATTATTTTCCCTCCTTCTTAAAATTTATCCTAATATAAATTATGACAGTTAACGACAATGTGTGACAAAATATGCAAATTTTTGGGGGAGATAAACATGAACTACAAAGAGGCTTTAAACTACATTGAAGGCATAGGAAAATTCGGGATGAACTTAGGCCTTGATAGGATTAAAAGGATATGCAGTCTCATGGATAATCCAGAGGATAAATTAAAGGTTATTCATATTGCAGGAACTAATGGAAAGGGATCGACGACCACATTTATATCCTCTATTTTAAAGGAACAAGGTTATAGGGTAGGGATATACACATCACCTTATATAGAAAGGTTTACCGAAAGGATAAAGATAAACGATGAGGAAATAAAGGAGGAGGAAGTGGCTGAATATTTAGATTACTTGATCCCTTTAATTGAAATGGTAGAAAAGGAAGGCTTTGGAAAGCCTACTGAGTTTGAAATAATTACGGCAATGGCCTTTAAATATTTTTATGATAAAAATGTCGATTATGTTGTTTTAGAGGTTGGACTTGGAGGAAGGTTTGATGCAACTAATGTTGTTAATCCTATTCTTACAGTTATAACAACAATAAGCTACGATCACATGAATGTTCTTGGAAATACATTGTCACAAATTGCATTCGAGAAGGCAGGAATAATAAAAGAAGGGGTGCCCTTAGTTCTTTATCCTCAAGAAAAGGAAGCCTATGAGGTTATAAAGCAGGTTGCAAAGGAAAAGGGCGCAAAAATATATCATGTTGAGGATTTGAAATATAATCTTAAAGAGAACACTGTAGATGGAATAATATTTGATGTTGAAGGTTACAAAAATTATAGGGATATAAAAATAAATCTTTTAGGACTACATCAAATAAACAACGCCTTAACAAGCATTATGGCTGTTGAGGTTTTAAGGGAGCTTGGGGTTGAAGTTAGTAATGATGCTCTATATAAAGGCCTAAAGGAAGCAAAATGGCCGGGAAGATTTGAAATTTTAAAGAAAAATCCATATATGGTTTTAGATGGTGGACATAATATTCAGGGTATTAATGCACTAGTGGATTCTATGAAACATTATTTTAATAACAAAAAAACATTAATAGTAACAGGAATGCTAAGGGATAAGGATTATGAAAATATGCTTGAGAAGCTCTTTGAGATAAGCAGTGATTTTGTAACGGTTACGCCGAATAGTCCAAGGGCTCTATCAGAGGAAGAATTAAAAAATATAATTATTGCTAAAGGGAAAAGGGCTGAGGCTAAAAAAAATATAGCTGATGCGGTAAATTTGGCTATAGAACGTTCTAGAGAATTCGATGTAATTTTATTTTGCGGATCCCTTTATATGATTGGCGAAGCAAGAACCATACTAAAATCATTATTATAGGTTTAACATCATATATTTATATATAGCGATTTTTTGAGGTTAACGTTTTGAGTGAACTGGAGAAAATTGAAATGGCGTATAAATTATATTATCTTGCTAATAAGCTTCAGGATAAAGTTCCCAAACCCATCCTCGAGTTTTCAAAGAAGATTTGCAATGAATATGTCAAGATGGCTAAGGAAAATGGGATTAAAAGTGATTTAAGGAATATATTAAAATAAATCCGGGTTTCCCCGGATTATTCTTTTAAAAGATCTATTATTTTTTCATATAAAGTAACATAATTTCTTTCCCAATTTTCGCATATGGATGTTGCCTTTTCTAATGAGGATGTCCTTAGCCTAAGGTCAAATATTATTTTCTCATTTTCAAGAAGTTTGATATCCACAAAGTATTCATTCCCAATAGCTTCATATCTTGAAATGGTAGTGTATTTGTTTTCAGGTTCTATATTTTGATCCTTTAAATAATCATCTATTACCTTCAGCTTTTTTTCAGGGATTCTGTCTATAAAAAATTCTAAAGTTCTTTTTCCCTTTAATGAAATTCTTAATAATTGCTTGTTTATTTCTTTATTTATTTCTATAAATCCGCTTTCAATAAGTTCTGATATGTATTGCTGCAATGAAAAATAGTTTATTAAATTGTTTTCAAGAACTATTTGTGTAAGGGAAGAGTTTGTGATTGGGGTATCGATTTTATTTAGGATATATAATATAAGCAATTTATTTTCAGCAAGTTCAGTCGTATCTCTATACATTATATCCCTCCAAAAAAATAATTAGGGCATTACATTTTATATTATAACAGCATTTAATATAAATTTTCAATAAAAATGCTCCCTTTCGGGAGCTTTAAGATCATATTTTATCCGGCATTTTTCCGTTTAATATTTCCTTTTCAGCCATTGCAATTAATCTTTTAACTATGGTTCCTCCGACTCTACCACAATCTCTAGATGAAATGTTGCCCCAATAATCTTCAGAACCTTGATATACAGGTATTCCAAGTTCTGATGCGATTTCATACTTCATATTATCAAGAGCCTTGTGAACCTCAGGAACCAGTTGGCTTCTTCCATGATATTCTTGTCCTGCTGCCATTTTATAACCTCCTTTTTAGAATATGTAATATTGTTTCCTTATGGGGGTGATGAATAAGAATGTATCTTATTAATAATTTGTGTAATTTTGGGTCGAATATACAAGAAATTTCTGGTTATTAGTTAAAAAAGTGCGGCCTTTGCCGCACTTTAGGTCAATTTATCCTTTATAGGGATTTTGTAGTTTTTTCTAGTCCCATGCTTGTGAGCACTTTTTAATTGAGCTTTTTGGGATTTGGCTTCTCTATGATAGTGCCTATCCTGACCTAGGAGGTTTTCAGATGCAAATTCAGTTTGGTGACCAAACAGATTTGTAAATCTAGCTCTTCGCATGGTCATACAAAACCCCTCCTTTTAATTGACCTATAATTAGTTTTTACAAAAAAAAGATAATTATTATATTTCTGGTGCAGGCATATTTTTATGCCTGCATATAATATTTTTTGTGTAAAAATAATAAATATTTATTGTAATAAAATTTTGGAGGGAATCGGGTGAAGGTTGTAGTTATTTCAAAAAAATCATTAGCAAAATCAATGATAGTTATGTTTATTTTTTTATTTTCCATTCTTTATGCTGCAACAGGGAGGTATGAACTTTTAAATGTGTTTTTGAATACTCAAAGGGAACTCCCAATTTACTGTGTGGAAACTGATGAAAAAAAGATTGCAATAACCTTTGATGCAGCTTGGGGAAATGAATATACAGATGAAATATTAGATATATTAGAAAAAAATGGAGTAAGGGCTACCTTTTTCTTAGTAGGAAGTTGGGTGGATAAATATCCTGAGACGGTTAAAAAGATTTTTGAAAAGGGACATGAAATAGGGAATCATTCAACTACTCATCCTCATTTTTCTCAGATAACCCCGGATAAAATGAAGGAGGAGATATTTAAAACCAGCGACAAAATAAAGAGGATTACAGGGAAAGGGACTAATCTTTTTAGACCTCCCTTTGGAGATTATAATAGCCTGGTGGTAAAAACGGTAAAGGAAACAGGCCATTTCTGCATACAATGGGATGTGGATTCAATCGACTGGAAGGATCCAGGTGAAGATGTTATATATAGTAGGGTTGTTAGTAGGGTTACAAATGGCTCTATAATACTTTTCCATAATTACGCCAAGCAAACTCCTAAGGTTTTAGACGGAATTTTAAAGGAGCTAAAAAGAAAAGGATATGAATTTGTAACTGTATCGGAGCTTATTTATAAGGAAAATTATTATATTGATCATACAGGGAGGCAGAAACCCATTAAGAATAACTAACGAAGAATTAGACAAAATAAATAACAGAAGATAAAACGGGGTGATGCAATGCTAGTTATTGGAATATTAGGAAGCAGAGGCAAGTCTAAAGTTTTAGAAATTATTTATGAGGAACTTAAAGAACATGGCAAAGAAGTTGTATGCATAGGAACCCACGACAATTCTAATGAGGCTTTTGAAAAAATATTATTTAAAGAAGTTGAATATGTTCTTATTGCCATATCAAGGGAGGATTTAATAGAAGATAGGATATCCAAAATAAAATTTGATGTGATTATTAATCTTGGCTTTGATGCAATGGAAGATTTAAATGATAAGATAGCAGAGGTTGTGGAAAATATAAAGGAAGAAGGTTATTATATATTCAATTCAGATTTTAATTTTCCTATAAATCTTAATCATTCAAATATCTATGTCATATCCTATGGTCTTAACGATAAATCAACAGTTACAGCAACAAGTATAGATGATCTAACTTGCCTTTGCTTTAGCTTTTGCCTGCAAAGGGCTATTGTAAATATCAATGGAGACCTTATTCAACCCTTTGAAAAGCCTTATGAAGTTATAGGCAAATACCATGATGTTTATTATTATCTTGCTGCTTTAACTTGTTTGATGATTTTTGGAATTATTTAGTAATAATGTTTTTGGAATTTGAATATTTATATTTTAGATATAAAACACGAAGGGAGAGGGATGGGGATGCAAAATTTATTTTTGACAAACAAAGCCTATGTTGAGGGGAAAATAGTTTCACCTCTAACCTTTAGCCATGAAATGTATGGTGAGGGCTTTTACAACTTTTTCATTGAAGTTCCAAGATTAAGCCAAACTGTTGACGTTTTGCCGGTTACTGTATCGGAGAGGCTTATAGCCAACCTTGATATGTCCCAGGGAAATTTAATTTCTATAGAGGGTCAGATAAGATCCTATAATAGAGTGGTTGACGGGGCAAGTAGACTCCTTCTTACCATTTTTGCAAGGGATATAAAAAGGATTGATACAATTTCAGACAAGCCTAATGAAATAAGCCTCGATGGTTACATATGCAAGCAGCCTGTTTATAGAACAACTCCCCTTGGGAGGGAAATTACCGACATATTGATAGCTGTAAATAGGGCATACAACAAATCCGATTATGTTCCAGCTATTGCATGGGGTAGGAATGCCAGATTTTCTAGCAAGTTCGAAGTAGGGACCCATGTGAAGATTTGGGGCAGAATGCAGAGCAGGGAATATGAAAAGAAACTATCAGATGACAACATAGTAAAAAGGATTGCCTATGAAGTTTCAATTTCAAAACTTGAAAAGGTAGAGGATGAATAAAGGAAGTAGCATTGACTACTTCCTTAAATCGTCTAATAGCTTTGTTTTTTCCTTTGTTTTGTCGTCAACCCTTTTTATAACCTTCGCAGGAACTCCAGCTACAACAACTCCGCTTTCAACATCGTGGGTTACAACTGAGCCTGCAGCAACAACTGAACCTTTTCCAACTTTAACTCCTTCTAAGATTACAGCGTTTGCCCCTATTAGAACATCATCCTCAATTATAACAGGATCTTTGCTTGGAGGTTCTAATACACCTGCTATTACTGCACCTGCACCAACATGAACATTTTTACCAATTTTACCCCTTGCACCTATTACAGCATTCATGTCGATCATTGAATTTTCCCCGATTTCAGCACCTATATTTATAACAGCTCCCATCATTATAACAGCATGATCTCCGATTGTAACTCCTTCTCTTATTATTGCTCCAGGTTCAATCCTTGCATTAACATGTCTTATGTCCATCATCGGGATTGCTGAATTTCTTCTATCCCATTCAATTCTATATTTTTTAATTTTATCTTTATTCTCTTCTAAAAATTTTTCCACAACATCGTTTTCACCAAATAATATATAAAAATTATCTTTACCGTAAATATCGATATTTTCAGGGCATAATCCTTCAAGGTTTCCATCTACATAAACCTTAACAGGAGTTGTCTTTTTAGCTTCCTTTATGTATCTTGCTATTTCATATGGATCAGTTAAATCATATTGCCTTTGTTCCAACTTTATCACCTCTACCTTTAATTTAAAGTTTACTATGACTTTGCTTAATAATATATCATTTAATAATTATTTTTGTCAATTAATAGAAGGAGATTATTACAATTTATGTTATAATTATAATTGAATTATTATTGAAAGGGGTAGTAATATGGGTAAGCTTACTAAGGGATGTATTCAGGTTTATACAGGCGATGGAAAAGGTAAAACTACTGCAGCAATTGGGCAGGGAGTTAGGGCAGCAGGAAATGAACTTAGGGTTTACATGGTGCAGTTTTTAAAGGGATCGGAAACAGGTGAATTAAAAAGTATAGAAAAATTAGATCCATATTTTAAAATATTTAGATTTGAAAAGAAAAGGGGCTTTTTTTGGACGCTAAGCGATGAAGAAAAGGCAGAATTAAAAAAGGAAATAGAAGAAGCCTTTGAGTTTTGTAAAAAGGTATTGAAAAATAAAGAATGCGACGTTTTAATATTGGATGAGATTATGGGGGTATTACATAACAAGCTTTTATCAGTTGAAGAAGTTGTAGAATTTTTAAAATCTAAGCCTGAAGATATGGAAATTATTTTAACTGGCAGAAATGTTCCAAAGGAAATCATGGAAATTGCTGATTTGGTTACTGAAATGAAAGAAATAAAACATTATTTTGAGAAGGGAGTTCCCGCAAGAAAAGGAATTGAATTTTAATATTATTGTAACCTAAATTGAAAAAGTGAATATTGTAATATTAACAAGCAATTTTTTGAAGGGAACTTTATGCTACAAATCACAGCCCTACATTATATTTACCTTATCTTTATTTTACTTGTAATTACCTTTATGGTTTATAAGAAGGATACGAGTTTAATATGCATCATTGGAATTTTTGTTTTAGGGTTAGTTGCTACGGGTTCAGTTTATCAATCGATTATGGCTGTATTTAATGGATTAGCCTATGCAATCAAGGAACTTTTAGGAACTATTTTGATTATTTCCATAATCGTTGGCATGGGAAGTGTTCTAGAAAAAACGGGTATAAATCAAGAGATGGTTAGGCCATTTTTAAAATTAATTAAAACACCAAGCTTAGCCTACTGGATAATAGGTCTTGTAATGATGATTATTTCCTGGTTTTTCTGGCCATCACCAGCAGTTGCTTTAATTGGAGCTATATTTGCACCGGTTGCAATTAAAGCTGGGCTTCCGGCCCTTGCTGTAGCAATGGCTATGAACCTATTCGGACATGGAATTGCCCTTTCAAGCGACCTTGTAATTCAAGGTGCACCGAAACTTACTGCAGGTGGTGCTGGAATTGAAGTGGCTGAGGTTATAAGGGCAAGCATTCCCCTCACAATTGTAATGGGACTTGTTACCACTGTTACAGCCTTCATTTTAATTAAAAAAGACATGAAAAGAGAAATATTAAAGGTTGAAGAACAAATTGAAGAGGATAATATAAAAAAGGAGTCCCCGCTTTCACTATATTATAGAAAACTATTTGCAGTTTTAATTCCTATAGTTTTTGCATTAGATATAGTTATAATGCAAGCCTACAAACTTCAAGGTGGGGACGCAACGGCTTTAATTGGAGGAACGGCTCTGTTTATCCTTATATTAATACTTCTTTTTTCATCAAAAACAAAGGCGATTGATGAGGTTATAAATTACTTGATCGAAGGGTTACAATTTGGATTTAAAGTATTTGGTCCTGTAATTCCGATTGCAGCATTTTTCTACTTAGGAGATGAAGGATTTTTAAAGATTATTGGGGAATTTCTTCCTAAAAATTCAACTGGGCTTGTAAATGATTTAGGACTTGCTCTATCTCAGATAGTTCCAGTAAACAGGGTTCTTAGCGCTGCATCCCTAACAACCGTTGGTGCTATAACCGGGCTTGATGGTTCAGGATTTTCGGGAATAAGCCTTGCCGGAACTGTTGCCAAAATATTTGGAACAGCATTAGGAAGAGGCACCGCCACATTAACTGCCCTTGGTCAACAGGCAGCTATTTGGGTAGGTGGAGGAACGTTAATTCCTTGGGCTGTTATCCCAGTTGCAGCAATTTGTAAGGTTAGCCCCTTTGATCTTGCAAGAAAGAATTTGATCCCTGTTGTTATAGGGCTTGTTGTTACAACTATATTTGCAATGTTTATTATATAAAAGGGACTGCTAACGCAGTCCCTTTTTGTGACAATATTAGACATTATTGCATAACATATATTAGAAAATAAAAGAGGTGGAGATCATGAAAAAATATGTTGAAGTAAAATATGATTCCTTTGAACAAATAAAGGAAGTTGATATAGATTTACATTTAAATAAAAAATTTTTTCGATGGGGTAAAGGGTAGAAGAGTAATTATTTTCTGTATTTTATCTCTTTTTTTAAGAAGTATAATGAATTAGTTTGCTAAAGACTACATAAATGTTTAGGGGGTGAGTTGATGAACAATCAAAAGGAAAGATTGCTAAATGAGGAAGTAAATTGTGAAGTTTGCAGCCAATCCTCAACTGGAGTAGGATGTGAATGCTGCTGCAATGGAAGTCAAAACATTACCTTTAAGCCATGTGAAGATGTAATAGATTATACTGTAGGTCCTTATGATTTAAAGTGTGAAGGAAGATTTTTGAAGGTAAGGGTAAGGCTTAAAAATGTATGTTGTAATAGAAAAATAAACGTTGGTGTATTGGTTTGTGAACCAGTTGATGGAACCTTCTATACAAGGGGATTCAAAGCTTGCCAAATTGTTGTTCCAGGAACAGGATGTAAAGATGTAACAATAGATGAATTCTGCTTTGTATTCCCTGATGAAGATCTTTGTAGAAGCAAAACCTATGTTGTTAAGGTTGTTGCACATTATGCAGAATTCCCAAGCTTCTCATTCTGCCCATGCTAGTTAAAAGCGGCCATCTGAAAAGATGGCCATACTTTTTACCAATTAAAGATATTATAACCTATTTATAAAATCTTCAATCCTGTTTAACCCTTCCCTTAAAGTTTCCATAGAACTTGCAAAGGAGATCCTTATAAATCCTTCACCTAATGGTGAAAAGGCATCACCTGGAACTACTGCAACCCTTTTATCCTCCAGAAGTTTTGTTGCAAATTCTAAAGATGATAAACCAAATTTTTTAATCGATGGGAAAAAGTAAAAGGCACCGTTTGGTTTTACAACATCAAATCCTATATCTAAAAGCCTTTCATAAACAAAATCCCGCCTTTTTTTATATTCCTCCCTCATAGAAATTGGATCCAAAGGGCCATTGGTAAGGGCCTCTAATGCCGCATATTGGCTAATGGATGAGGCACAGGAGTTTATGTATTGATGAAGCTTGATCATTTCCTGTGATATATATTTAGGAGCAAGGGTGTAGCCTATTCTAAAACCTGTCATGGAATGGGACTTTGAAAGGCCGTTAACCACAATAGTCTTATCAAAGACCTCCCTAAAGCTTGCAATGGATACATGTTCAAAATCATATGTAAGCTCACTATATATTTCGTCAGATAGGATAAATATATCTTTATCCTTTATTAATTTTATGATTTCATAAAGTTCAGCTTTATTTAACATAATCCCCGTAGGATTTGAGGGAGAAGGAATGATTATGCATCTTGTTCTTTCGGTTAAATGCTTTTTAATAAGTTTTGCTTTTAACTTAAAATCATGATTGGTAGTATCAATAAAAACAGGCTTTGCACCGCAAAGTTTTATAACTGGCTCATAACCTGGATAAATCGGTCCTGGGAGGATTACTTCAGAATTTTCATCAAGGATGGTGTTTAGGGCAATGTAAATTGCTTCGCTACCGCCGCTTGTTATAATAATTTCATCGTCAGGATTGTATTCTATACCATACTTTTTGTAATAATTTGAAACTGCTCTTCTAAGTTCTAAAATTCCAGCATTATGGGTATAAACCGTTTTATTATTATCTAAGGCAATCTTTGCAGCATCCTTTACATGGGTTGGAGTTTCAAAATCCGGTTGACCTATAGTTAGATTTATAGCATCCTTATATTGTGATACGAGATTATAAAATCTTCTTATACCTGAAATCTGGATATTTTTTATCCTTCTATTTAAAAGCTCTTCCATTGTATCTTCCTCCTATTTAAAAAGCCCACCTTAAGGTGAGCTTTTCATTTATTTTAATACATCATTCATTGTATAAAAATTAGGCTTTTTTCCTACTAAGAATTTTGCAGCCCTTATAGCACCATAGGCAAACACATCCCTTGATAGTGCAGAGTGGTTTATTTCAATAACCTCTCCTGCGCCTGCAAAAATAACAGAATGTTCGCCAACTATAGCACCGCCCCTTATTGCATGGATTCCAAGTTCCTCCTTTTTTCTTTTATCAGTTTTAGAATGCCTGCCGTAAACATATTCTAAGCTATTTTGAAGGGATGAATTTATAGCATCTGCAAGCATAAGAGCAGTTCCGCTTGGTGAATCAAGCTTTTGATTGTGATGCTTTTCGATGATTTCAATGTCAAAATCTCCATAAAGTATTGGAGCGATGTTTTTCAAAAGATTAGTTATAAGGTTAATTCCAATAGACATATTTGCTGAGTTTAATATTGGAATTTTTTCAGAAGCCTTCTTCATCTTTTCTTTTTCTTCAGGAGAAAACCCTGTTGTGCATATTACAAGGGGAACATTTTTACTAAGTCCAAACTCTAAAATAGAATCTAAGGCCGAGTGGTTTGAAAAATCTATTAAAACATCAACATCCTCCTGAACCTTTGATAAGCAGTCATAAACAGGATAAGGGTTTTTTATTTTATTAGGTTCCCTATCAACACCACAAATGATCTTCATATCCTCCATTTGAGATATTATTCTTGTCAATACCTGACCCATCTTACCATTACAACCATGTAATAAAACCTTCATATCTTCACCTCTATAACTTGATTCCGTATTTGATCATTTCCTGCTTGAGTATTTCAAGGTTCTTTGGAGAGATTTCAACAAGTGGAAGCCTTAATGTTCCAACATTCATTCCCATAAGGTTCATTGCGGCCTTAACAGGAATTGGATTTGTTTCTATAAAGAGGGCTTTAATAAGTGGTAGCATCTTTAATTGAAGTTGTTTTGAACCTTCTATATCCCCATTAAACCACTTTTCGCACATATCGTGGGTATCCCTTGGAAGGATATTGGCAACAACAGAAATAACTCCCTTTGCACCAAGGGCCATCATTGGAACAACTTGATCATCGTTGCCTGAATATATGTCTAAATTATCGCCACAGAGCTGAGCAATTTCTGCAACTTGAGTTATATTGCCGCTTGCTTCCTTTACAGCTACTATATTTTCTATTTTTGATAGTTCATAGAGAGTTTCAGGCAAAATATTAAACCCAGTTCTTGATGGAACATTGTAGATAATTATCGGCTTTTTAACTTGAGATGCTATTGCCTTGAAGTGTTCAATAGCTCCCCTTTGGGTTGTCTTGTTATAATATGGTGTGATAACTAAAAGGCCATCAACGCCGATAGAATCAGCCCATTTTGACATTTCAACAGCAGCCTTAGTATTGTTAGAACCTGTTCCTGCAATAACAGGGATTCTTCCCTTAACAACATCTACTGTAAACTTTATAGTTTCCTTTCTTTCTTGTTCGCTCATTGTTGACGCTTCGCCGGTAGTTCCGCATACTATTATTGCGTCTGTTTTTTCTTCAATATGCCATTCAATAAGCTCCTCAAGCTTTTTAAAGTCAACGCCATCCTCCTTAAATGGAGTTACTATAGCAACCCCTGAACCCTTGAAAAGAGTCATATAAACCATCCTCTCTAAAAATATACTTAATATTATTATATGCACAAAATGTTCTAGGTTACAATTAGTTATTTACAATAAGTTCAGCAATCTGAACAGCATTAGTTGCAGCACCTTTTCTTATGTTATCTGCAACAACCCACATATTAAGACCATGTTCTACGCTAAAGTCCCTTCTTAATCTTCCAACAAATACTTCGTTCTTCCCCTCTGCTAAAATCGGCATTGGATAAATATTGTTTGAAGGATCATCCATTAATATAACGCCTTTACTGTTTTTAAGTATTTCTTTAATTTCTTCTAAATTAAAATCTTTTTCAAACTCGACATTTATAGACTCACTGTGGCCGTGGTAAACAGGCACCCTAACTGTAGTTGCAGTAATTTTAAGATCAGGTCTGTGCATTATCTTTTTTGTTTCTTCAATCATTTTCATTTCTTCCTTTGTGTAACCGTTATCCATAAAAACATCTATGTGGGGGATAACGTTGAATGCGATTGGGTGAATAAATTTTTTAGGTGCAATCCCTTTTATACCATTTTGAAGATCCTCATATCCTCCCTGACCTGCACCTGAAACTGCTTGATATGTTGAATAAACTATTCTTTTAATTTTGTATTTTAAATCTAGGGGCTTTAATGCAACAACCGCTTGGATCGTGGAGCAGTTAGGGTTTGCTATTATTCCTTTATGCCAATTTATATCTTCTGGGTTTACTTCAGGAACAACAAGCGGAACGTCATCGTGCATCCTCCATGCTGAGCTATTATCTATTACAACACATCCCTTTGATGCAGCAATTTTTGCAAATTTTAAACTTGTTGAGGCACCAGCTGAAAAAAGAGCAATATCTATTCCTCTATCAAAGGAATCCTCCTTTAATTCCTCAACTATATATTTTTTTCCTTTGAATTCTATTTCACTTCCTGCTGATTTTGCCGAAGCAAAAAGATAAAGTTCATCGATGGGGAAATTTCTCTCCTCTAAAACCCTTAACATCATTCTACCAACCATTCCGGTGGCACCAACTACTGCAACCTTTGGCATGGTAATCCCTCCTTAAATATATTCAATAATAATCTATGAAAAAAATATTTATTAGATGTATTATACCATATAATTAATAAAAATTAAGATATCTTTAAAATTTATCCATAGGAAAAATTGACAATGAGTTTAAATGATGTTATTATACATTTGCAAGATTTAGATATAATTAAATTCAAAAAACGAAGAAAAATGGCAAGGAAAATGTCGAAATGTGAAATATTAATTTTTTTTAATATTAATTGTCGAAAAAGAAATTAAATTATAAATTTTTAAAAAACGTAGTTTTAAACGTCAAAAATATTTTTTTAAATATATTTATTCAAATTAGAAGGGGGGATTTTAAAGTTTTTATTTAATAATAACTAAAAAAATATTAAAGGGGGATGAAAAATGACAAGGTATCTTTTAAGAAGAATTGGATACATGGTGTTAACCATGTGGGTAATCATTACAGCTACCTTTTTTCTTATGAATACTTTGCCTGGTGACCCAATAAGGAATAAGGCAAAGCAGCTTCCACCTCAAATTCAACAAAATTTAAGAAAAAGATATGGACTTGATAAACCCGTTCACATTAGGTATCTAATTTACTTAAAGAATCTATTACATGGAGATCTTGGGGAATCTATAGAATTCCCGGGTGAAACAGCTAATAACATAATAAAAGAAAAATTCCCTGCATCAGCAAGACTTGGACTTCAGGCTGTATTTTTTGGATTAATTATAGGTCTTATTTTGGGTATTTTAGCTGCCTTTTACAAAAATACATGGATAGATTATCTTGTAATCTTTATAGCCTTAGTAGGTGTTTCTGTCCCGAGCTTCGTCGTTGCAGCCCTTATTCAGAAGTATTTAGCAGGGGGATTCTTCCCAATAGTTGGATGGCCTTCTGAAAATGTTTGGTTCTCGGGATGGCGATATACGGTATTACCTACATTTGCATTGTCATTGGGTAGTATTGCAATATATTCAAGATATATGAAATCATCCGTATTAGATGTTATTAACCAGGACTATATAATGACAGCAAGAGCAAAGGGTGTTCCTAACGTTCAGATAGTTTGGAAACATATCTTAAGAAATGCTATATTACCAATTATAACGATATTAGGACCTCAGATTGCAGGTATCATCACAGGAACCTTTGTTATAGAAAGAATATTTGCTATACCTGGACTTGGTGAATACTATGTTGCAAGTATAAACGCAAGAGATTACACAATGATTATGGCAACTACAGTATTCTTTGCATTCCTATTTATTCTATCCCTACTTATAGTAGATATTCTTTATGGTGTAATTGACCCAAGAATTAGAGTAACTGGTGAAAAGAGATAGGGGGGATAATATGCTTGAACTCAACAAGGAAAAGTTTCAAATATTAGGATGTGAAGGCCAAAATGCCGATGCGATAATGAGGCCTAATATAACCTATTGGCAGGATGCATGGAGAAGACTAAAGATGAATAAGGTTGCAATGTTTTCCATGTATCTTTTGCTAGTGATAATATTGATGTGTATAGTAGGTCCTTATTTAAGACCTTATGGATTTGAAGAGCAATTTATTGAGCTTGCAAATACTCCACCTACTAAAGAACACTGGTTTGGGCTTGATCAGCTTGGAAGAGATATTTTTGTTAGATTATGGAAGGGTGGACGTGTATCTATAGCTATAGGTTTAATTGCAACTTTCATCTGCACAGTTGTAGGTGCACTATATGGTGGAATTTCTGGATACCTTGGCGGATTAGTTGATGATGTTATGATGAGAATTGTTGAAGTTATTGTAGGAATTCCATACCTTATAGTTGTTATATTGATATCAATAGTATTTGAAAAGGGATTATTCTCCCTAATACTTGCCCTAGTTTTAACAGGTTGGACAGGTATTGCAAGAATCGTAAGAGGACAGATATTGCAGCTTAAGGAATCTGAATACGTTCTTGCAGCTCAAGCCCTTGGTGCTGATCCTGCAAGAATAATCATAAAACACCTTATTCCAAATACTATAGGTATAATAATTGTTTATATGTCCCTTAATATACCTTCATACATTTTTGCAGAAGCTTTCTTGAGCTTTATAGGTCTTGGAGTGCAACCTCCAAACACAAGCTGGGGTGCAATGGCTGCATTTGGACAGCAAAACATGGATTTTTATCCATATCAGTTAATATTCCCAGCAGCAGCGATAAGCTTAACAATGCTTGCATTTAACTTACTTGGTGATGGTCTAAGAGATGCTCTAGACCCAAGACTACGTCAATAAAGGAGGTTGTGCCATGGAAAGATTGCTTGAAGTAAGAAATTTAAGAGTTTCATATCATACATACGCAGGGGAAGTTCAATCAGTAAGAGGAGTATCCTTTACCCTTGATAAGGGTGAATCCTTAGCAATAGTAGGTGAATCAGGTTGTGGAAAGACAGTTACTTCAAAGGCTATAATGGGGCTCATTCAGACGCCTCCGGGGGAGATCAAAAAGGGAAGCGAAATATTATTCCAGGGGAAAAATATTTTAGAGTTTTCAAAAAAGGAATGGCAACAATATAGAGGTGCTGAAGTTAGTATGATCTTCCAGGACCCAATGACATCTTTAAATCCTACTATGAAGGTAGGTTTGCAGATTGCAGAAAGCCTTATGATCCATAGGGGTATGTCAAAGAAGGAAGCTTTTAAAGAAGCAGTAAAGATGCTGGAAATGGTTAATATACCAAACGCAGAAAGCAGAGCAAACCAATATCCACACCAATTTTCAGGTGGTATGAGACAAAGAGCAATGATAGCCATAGCTCTTGCATGCAATCCTAAAATACTTATTGCTGATGAGCCAACAACAGCCCTTGATGTTACTATCCAGGCGCAAATAATCGACCTTATGAAGGAGCTTCAAAAGAAGCTTGGAACATCAATAATTCTTATTACTCATGATCTTGGCGTTGTTGCAGATATAGCACAAAAATTGATAGTTATGTATGCAGGACAAATAGTTGAAAGAGGAAACGCAGAGGAATTATTCTATAATCCACAGCATCCATATACATGGGCTCTTTTAAGGGCAGTTCCAAGACTTGACTCAGAAAAGAAGGAGGACTTAATATCAATACAAGGAACTCCACCAGACCTTATAGCACCGCCTAAGGGATGTCCATTTGCATCAAGATGTCAATACAGAATGCAAATTTGTGATGAAGTTCCACCACCAGTTACAAAGATTAGCGAAACTCATGAAGCAGCTTGCTGGTTACATCATGAGTATGCTCCAAAAGTGGACATTCCTGTTGGTAGAGGAGGTGTATTATAATGTCAGAAGTAAGAATAACTGAACAAAAAGGTCAAGTTTCAGATGAGGTATTAGTTGAAGTTAAAAATTTGAAAAAATATTTTAGAGTAGGGAAAAATGCCATCTTAAAGGCAGTTGACGATTTGAATTTATATATTAGAAAAGGTGAAACATTAGGTATGGTTGGAGAATCCGGTTGTGGTAAAACCACAGCGGGAAGAACTATACTTGGAATATATAGTCCAACTGATGGTGAAGTTTTATTTGAAGGAAAAAATGTGCATAAGCTTTCAGGAAGAGAGAAAAAGGAATATACTAAAGAGGCACAAATTATTTTCCAGGACCCATATGCCTCATTAAATCCAAGAATGACTGTTGGGGATATTATAGCAGAAGGAATAGATATTCATGGAATATACACTGGAAAAGAAAGATTAGAAAGGGTTTATGAACTTTTAAGAATGGTTGGACTTAACAAGGAACATGCTAACCGTTTCCCACACGAGTTTTCGGGTGGGCAAAGACAAAGAATAGGTATCGCAAGAGCCCTTGCGGTAGAACCTAAATTTATAGTTTGTGACGAGCCTATATCAGCTCTTGATGTTTCAATCCAAGCTCAGATTGTAAATATGCTTATAAAATTTCAAAGGGAACTTGGCTTGACTTACCTTTTCATTGCCCACGACCTTGCGATGGTTAAGCATATTTCAGATAGGGTTGCGGTTATGTATCTTGGTGTAAATGTTGAGCTGGCAGAAAGCTTTGAACTTTACAAGAATCCTTTGCATCCATATACTCAGGCGCTTTTATCAGCAATACCGATACCAGACCCAGAAGTTGAAAAAAAGCGTCAAAGAATTATGCTTGAAGGAGAAGTTCCAAGCCCAATAAATCCGCCTGTTGGATGTAGATTCAAAGCAAGATGCAAACATGCAAAGCCAATCTGCGGAGAACTAAATCCACAGCTTAAAGAGGTTAGCCCAGGACATTATGTAGCTTGTCATTTATATTAATGAATAAAAAAACACCTCCCTGTAATAATAAAACTAGGGAGGTGTTTTTATGGCTACACCTTTTAAGAAGGTAGTAAAGGCAAAGCTAAAATCCAAAAAGGAACTTACTCCAAAGGAAAAGGAAAGAGAAAAATTAAAATATGAAATTGCTGAGGAATTAGGACTTTTAGATAAAGTAAAAAAATACGGTTGGAGCGGTTTAACCGCAGAAGAAACAGGAAGAATAGGTGGAATTATGACAAAGCTTAACAAGGATGCAGGACGAAAATGGAACGAATAGCTATGCTGTTGTCTTAAGTAATGTTAAATTACCCTTTATTTTAAATTCACCTAGGGAGGCAGGAATTAGAAAACTATCCCCCATTTTTATTTCATAATCTCTATCATATATTAATTTTCCTTCACCTTCGATTGTAGTAAAGATTATAAAGGAGTTATTTGGTTTGTCTTTGAATTCTTCCTTTACATTAATTATATCTACATTAAAGTATTTGCAGCTTACTGCCTTTGCTATGTTGTAACCATCAAGTTCTATGAAAATTGGTTTTAATACTTTTCCTTCAAAATCATAATCTATAACATCTAAGGCTTTATCTATATGCAATTCTCTTTTTTTTCCGTCCTTATCAACTCTATTCCAATCGTAAAGTCTATAGGTTATGTCGCTGTTTTGCTGGATTTCTGCCAGTAAAAGTCCATCTAAAATTGCATGAACTGTTCCTGAAGGTATAAAAATTATGTCGCCCTTTTCCACAGGAACAAAGTTTAAAATCTCTTCAACAGTATTTTCTTCTAATGCTTTTTTTAAACTTTCTTTAGTTGTCCCCTTCTTAAGCCCGTAAACAAGTTTTGCATCTTCTTTAGCGTCTATAACATACCACATTTCTGTTTTTCCAAGCTGATTTTCAACTCTTTTAGAGTAATCATCATCCGGATGAACTTGTATGGATAATTTATCGTTGGCATCGATAAGCTTTATAAGAAGAGGAAAACTATCGTATTTTTTACCAAGAATTTCCTTACCATAGAGCTTAATTACTTCATCTAATGCTTTTCCCTTTAAAGGACCATTTTTTATTATGCTCATTCCATTTTTATGACAGCAAATCTCCCAGCTCTCGGCAACATTACCCTTTGGAATATTTCTTTTAAAATAAGTTTCAAACTTTCTTCCACCCCAAATAATACTTTTATAAACCGGCTCAAAAAACAATGGATAAAGCATTTTGATCCCCCTTTAAATTAAAATGGACAATTAATATTTTATAATATAAAATTATTATATCATAAAATAAACTAAAAGGATTCCAGATTTAAAGGTGGGAAGAGGATGCAATATAAAGATCTTGCCTTTTATTATGATAAAATGATGGATGTAGATTATGACAATTGGATTGAGTTTTTAGAATCGCTATTTAAAAGATATGATATTGATTTTATCGATAAAACTGCTCTAGAACTTGGATGTGGAACGGGCAACATGACTTTGAGACTTTCAAACTTAGGAATGAAAGTGGTTGCCGTTGATATATCTGAGGAAATGCTCAACATTGCAAGAAACAAGGTGAAAAGTAAAGGAGTAATTTTTATTAATGAGGATATGACGGAATTAGACATAGACAAAAAATTTGATTTTGTATTTTCCTTTTGTGATGGATTTAATTATTTAATTGAGGATGAGGAACTTTTCAATGTTTTAAAAAAGGTCTATAATCTTTTAAAGGATGATGGATTATTTATATTTGATATAAGTTCCGAATATAAACTAAAAAACTTGATAGGTAACAATACATTTACGTATAATGAAGAGGATTATTCATATATTTGGGACAATTATGTTGATGAAAATATAATAGATATGTATATAACAATGTTTGTTAAAGAAGGAAAACTCTACAGAAGGATAGATGAACATCATGTCCAAAGGGCCTATTCGAAGGATGAAATGATTAATTTACTAAAGGGTGTTGGATTTAAGGATGTTGAAACCTATGAAAATTATTCCTTTAACAAAGATAAGGAAACGTCTGAACGAATTACGTTTGTAGTAAGAAAATAGGAGGGAATTTTATGGCATATATATTAAGAGCAACAGCAGCAAATGGAGATGTAAGACTTTTTGCAGCTATAACAACAGATATGGTGGAAGAAGCAAGAAAAATACATAATCTTTCGCCTACAGCATCAGCAGCACTTGGAAGATTTATTACAGCAGCTTCTATGATGGGGGTTATGTTAAAGGGAGAGAAGGATACTCTTACCCTTACTATGAATGGGGGAGGCCCCTTGGGAAATTTAGTTGCCGTGTCTAATTCTAAGGGAAATGTTAAGGCCTATGTTTCTCACCCAGAGGTTGATCTTCCTCTTAATGAAAAGGGAAAGCTTGATGTTGGAGGAGCTGTTGGTAGGAACGGGTTTTTAAATGTAGTTAAAGATCTAGGACTTAGAGAACCCTATGTTGGGCAGGTTCCGATAAGAACTGGTGAAATAGGGGATGATATTGCCTACTATTTTACTGTGTCAGAACAGGTTCCATCAGCAGTAGCCCTTGGGGTTTTGGTAGATACTGATATTTCTATAAAAGCAGCAGGTGGGCTTATAGTTCAAATGATGCCTGGAGCAAATGAGTTTTTAGCTGACATAATAACCTTTAGGTTACAGGAAATACCTCCTTTATCACAGCTTATTGCAGAGGGGAAAAGCGGTGAAGATATTTTAAACATGCTTTTTGATGATATGGACCTTAAGATTTATGAAAAGATAGAGTGTAAGTATGAATGCGATTGTTCAAGGGAGAGGGTAGAAAGGGCCCTTATAGCCCTTGGCAGAGAAGAATTAAATAGACTATATGAAGAGGAAGACAGGATAGAGCTTCAGTGCCATTTCTGCAATACTAAATATGTATTTGAAAAGGAAGAAATAAAAAATATGATAGAAAACTTATAAAAAGGTGTTGACAAGGGTGAAAAAATAATATATTATATAACATGTCAGCGCCGCTGATGAGGTGTTGACAAGGTAAATCAAAGATGCTATAATGAATATGCGATGTGGGCGCCTAGCTCAGCTGGGAGAGCATCTGCCTTACAAGCAGAGGGTCACAGGTTCGAGCCCTGTGGTGCCCACCACGCGGCCCAGTAGCTCAGTTGGTTAGAGTGCCGGCCTGTCACGCCGGAGGTCGAGGGTTCGAGCCCCTTCTGGGTCGCCATGGCCAGATAGCTCAGTAGGTAGAGCAGGGGACTGAAAATCCCCGTGTCGCTGGTTCGATTCCGGCTCTGGCCACCATGCGGGAATAGCTCAGTTGGTAGAGCGTCACCTTGCCAAGGTGAAAGTCGCGGGTTCGAGTCCCGTTTCCCGCTCCAACTTAATATGGCGGCATAGCCAAGTGGTAAGGCAGAGGTCTGCAAAACCTTCATCCCCGGTTCAAATCCGGGTGCCGCCTCCATAAACAGCCTGCAAATTGCAGGCTGTTTTATTATGTTGGTATTTGTAGAAAAATTTTGAAAAATGATTAAATTTATGTTATTATATATTTTAGACAGTGCTGTATTATAAGGGGCTTAATTTTTCACTGTTGAGAAATTTAATAAAAAATAGATGGTGGGGCATATGGAGAGAATTTGGCAAATTAGAAGGAATTATTTGAACTTGATTATTTCTGTAGTTATATCGTTAACTACTATTTTGATTTTTCTTTTAATGGTTGTTAATATTACTAAGCTTATCCTTAATGATACTATTAAGGATTTTACTTTAAATAATATCAGGGTTTATGCACGACTTATAAACAATTGGCAGAATAAAAATTTTGCTATTATGAAAATGTATGCTGATAATTATGATTTGGATTTTGAAAGAGCAAAGGATTTAACTTTACTAAATAAAATAGAAAATTCCATGGGAGACAGTGTAGAAAGTCTTGATTATATATTTGTTTCAGATGAAAATGGACATGCAATATCATCAAGAGTAAAGTTGAATGTTTTAAGTAAATTCAATTTTTTTAATAAAATAATCAAAAGGGAAAATGTTATAACGGCAGAAAAATTAGATGGCAACACTTTTTCAATTATAATGGCAATTCCAATTTACGATGATAAAGGGATATTTAAAGGTGTATTTGGTGTGGTTTTAAAAAAGGACGTGTTTCAAAATTTAATTTCAGGCTTGAAGATTAACGATGCAAACTCATATTCCTATTTGATTGACGAAAACGGCCTTGCATTGAGCCATCCTAATAAGGATTTTATTTTAAGGGAAAATATTTTAAACAAAAACCATCCTATAAATTTAGAGAATCCTAATAATGGATATAAGGTTTTAAGTGAAGATAGTGGATTTATTGAATACGAATATATGGGAATAGATACATATGCTTATTTTTCAAAGATAGACAATAAAAACAACTGGAGATTGGTTACTAGGGTGCCTAAGGAATACATATTAAAGCAAATTTTAAATAGAACTCATTACATATTTTTCATAGCACTTATATTAATTATATTTATATCAACAGTATCCTATTATGTTGGATTTAATATATCCCAAAAAATTATAACACTAAATTTTGAGATTAAAGAAAAACAAGAAAAACTAAAACAGACCTTAGAGTTAGAAAAACATAAGTCGGAATTTTTAGCAAATGTATCCCATGAGTTTAAAACGCCAGTTAATATAATCTTCTCATCGTGTCAGCTTATGGAAAATACTATAAAAAATGATGAGATCGACAAAGAAAAGATGATGAGATATTTAAAGATGATAAAGCAAAATTCCTATAGGCTTATGAGGTTAATAAATAATCTTTTGGATATAACTAAGTTAGATTTAGGCTTTTATGAACTAAATCTTGTAAATGTTAATGCTGTCGAACTTATTGAGGATATAGTAATGTCAGTAGCCGATTATGCAAGTTCAAAAAATAGAGAGGTAATTTTTGATACTAATGTTGAGGAGAAATTCATGGCCCTTGATCCGGATAAGGTTGAAAGGATCATTTTAAACCTTATGTCAAATTCTATAAAATTTACGGATGAAGGCGATAAGATTTATGTTAATTTTGAGGATAAGGAAGATTATATTGAAGTTAAGGTAAAGGATACTGGTATTGGGATTCCTGAGGACAAATTAAATGTCATATTCGATAAATTTAGGCAGGCTCAGACTTTGTTTAGAAGGGAACATGAAGGTAGCGGTATAGGTTTATATCTAGTAAAGCAGCTTGTTGAACTTCATGGAGGAGAGATAAGTGTAAGCAGCACCTTAGGCGAAGGGACAGAGTTTGTTGTAAAATTTCCGGTAAGAATTATTGAATCAAATAATGAAAATTTTTCTTATAGCATAAGTAATAAAATAGAAAAAATAAATATCGAGTTCTCTGACATATATGATTAGATTAAATAAATTTTAAGGGGATGAGTGGGTTGGCAAATTTACTAAGGGAATATTTTCCTGCATTTACTCATAGGAATTACAGGCTGTTTTGGACAGGTCAGGCGATTTCCCTTATCGGAACCTGGATGCAAAATGCAGCACTAAATTGGCTTGTTTACTCCATGACAAGGGATGGATTTTTATCGGGGCTTATGACGGCGGTTCAGTTTACGCCTTTATTTGCCTTTTCTTTATTTGCGGGGCTTGTTATAGAGAGATTCCCAAAAAGAAAAATATTAATATTCACCCAAAGCATGCTTTTACTATTTGCATTTATATTATATATTCTTTTATTTTACAATAAACTAAGTTATCCTATAATACTTTTAATAATGTTTTTTATAGGTTCTGTTCAGGCCCTTGACAATCCAACAAGACAATCCTTTGTCGTTGAGCTTGTTGAGGGTAAAGAACACCTTTTAAACGCAATTGGACTTAATTCTGCCGCATTTAACGCTGCAAGGCTTGTAGGTCCTGCCGTTGCAGGAAAGGTTATGGCGGACTTTGGTGCAAAATGGTGCTTTTTATTTAATGCCCTGAGCTTTCTTGCTGTTTTAATTGGGCTTTTGATGATGAGGATGAAGGATGTTTCAGCAAGAAAAGAAATAAAGGATCCATTAAAGGATATAAAGGAAGGATTAAGATTTATAAGGAGTAATCCTAAGCTTTTATATACAATAATTTCCCTTGTAATAATCCCAACATTTTGTATGAACTTTAATGTATTAGTTCCAATATATACAAGGGATTATTTAATGATGAAGGAAAAGGCCTATGGAATACTTTTATCATCGTTAGGACTTGGAGCTCTTGTTGGTGCTGTGTTTGTTGCAGTTAAAGGTAAAAAGGAAAGGACCCTTTATTATCAGCTTATAGGTTCCTTTGGATTATCTATATTTTTAATTCTTTTAGGAATAGTAAAAAGCTATAATTTAGCCATAATAGTTCTTGTATTTTTAGGATTTTTTATGATATCCTTTAATACAACCTCTAATAGCATACTTCAGTATAATGCTCCTGATGAGATGAGGGGAAGAATAATGAGCGTTTATTCTTTGGTTTTTGGGGGCTTAACGCCAATAGGAAGTTTATACTCTGGAACCCTTGCAAAATATATAGGACCTCACAATGCCTTTATAGTAAGCGGAATAATCGGCCTTTTAGGTTTTTCAATTCTCTTTAGAAGAAGGGAGATTTTGTAGTGGAAAGCTTTTTAAAGGATCCCAATCTTCCAAAGGGTAAAGTTTCCCTTGTAGTAGTAGATGGGAGAGTTCCTAAGGAAATTGAAAGAGCCTTTTTTGAATTGAATATTAAAATTATAAAAACTGAAAGGATTTCAACCTATGATGCCATATCCTATCACCCTGATATAATGATACATCATTTAGGAGAAGAAAAAATAATCGTTGCACCTAATATTTCCGAAAAGGTTGTTTATAGTCTTGAAAATGAAGGTTTTAAAATAATACCCGGCAAAAAGGAAGTTAAAGAAAAATATCCTGAGGATGTTTATTATAACGTTGCAAGAGTTGGTAAATTTGCTATATGTAATATAAAATATACCGATGATATTTTACTTGAGGAGTTTTATAAACAGGGGGTTAAAATAATAGATGTAAAGCAAGGGTATTCAAAGTGTTCAATCAGCATAGTAAATGAAAATACCATAATTACATCGGATAAAGGAATATACAAAAAAGTTACAAAGGAAGGAATAAACTGCCTACTTATAAAATCCGGACATATAGTATTGGAAGGATTAAACTTTGGATTTATAGGAGGAGCAACTGGACTTATTGCAAAGGATAATTTAGCCTTTTATGGGAGCCTTGATTATCATCCAGAGGGCGATAGTATAAAAAATTTTTTGTCAAAATACAACATTAAATGGCAATACTTGTATAAAGGTCCCCTTCTAGACTTTGGCACAATAGTTCCTTTAAAGGAATATTGTATAATGGGATAAAAATTCCCTGTATATGTTGCTATAAGGCACATATACTAAACTAGAAGGGAGTGATAAAGTTGCTTCTCCTATCGGTTGGTTTTAATAAGGAAGGTAATGAGCTTTACGATAGATTTAATGAACTTTGCATGTATTTAAAGGGTAATGATGTAAATATAGCCCTTGTTGAAAGCGATGTTGGAGAATACCATTATATAAAATTTATACTTAAGGATAGCGAGAAGGACATAAGAAATTTTGAAAATTATAGGGATTTGTTTATAAGCTATGCAGCGGATATAATTTATGATTATATAATTAAAAATTATGAGTTTGAGATTTTAAATAAGCTAATTAGAGAAAATTGCACCTATTTTACTGAGGACGATATAAATAAAATAAAAAATAAATGTATGGCCTTTATTTCAGGAACAGGAATTCTTTCCGTTGACGATGTTATAAACAGCATGAGGCATAGAAACACGATATACAGAAAGGTGGAGGAGTTTTTACAGGAGAGCGATGAAATAATAATTGACGGCTTTGTAAAGTTTAGATTAAGGTTTATAAAGGAAGAAGTTAACGAGATTCTTGAAAGGATGATTGATGAATATATCATCGAAAAGGAATACGATGAATTTATCAAGCTTTTAAGATATTTCGTTGACATCCAGGAGAGCAAATATGAAGTTTTAAATATATTTGTAGATTTAAATGGAGAATATATACTAAAGGATGACAGCCTTAACAACATAACAAAGGACCTATTTTCAGACTTTGAAACCTTTAATTCAAATGGAGATACAACGATAGACGACATACTTTTAAGCGTTATCGTAACATGTGCACCTAAAAGAATAGTTATTCACTCGGTGGAAAACTGCAAAAATAAAGAGATAATTGAAACCATTAAAAATATATTCATAGACAGGACCTATTTTTGCGACAGCTGTGAGGAGTGCAATATAATTAAAAGTGGAAAAATAATTTAGGATTGACAAGTTTATATTTAGGATGTAGAATATTTAAAAAGATAAAGGCTATGATGGGGACGAGTAAATCTTGATATGTTACCAGAGAGGGAAATCCGTCGGCTGGAAGGTTTCCTTAACATTAGAGATTGAAAACCACCCCGAAGCTCCTTCCTGAAATCTATGAGAGTAGGGAAAGGCGTTGGCTGCGTTAAAGCCTTGAGAGGGTTTTTACCAATTTGGGTGGAACCGCGGAAGTACAGGCCTTTCGTCCCATGGGGATGGAAGGCCTTTTTTGGTATAAAAACTTAAATCTTAAGTGCCAGGCACTTAAAAAGGAGGTTAGTTTATGATAAAGGTAACTTTAAAGGATGGAAAGGTGTTAGAATTGGATGCACCTATATCAGCAGAGGAAGTGGCAAAAAAAATTAGCATGGGACTTTATAAAAACGCCCTTGCAGCAAAGATAAACGGCGAGGTTAAGGATCTTTTTACAATCATCGATAAGGATTGCACTTTAGAAATATTAACTTTTGAGGATGAAGGAGGAAGGGAAGCACTAAGACATACTGCAGCCCATATTATGGCTCAGGCAGTAAAAAGGCTATATCCTGACGTTAAGCTTGCAATAGGACCTTCTATTGAAAATGGATTTTACTACGACTTTGATGCGGATTTTCCAATCACTCCTGAAATGCTTGAAAGCATAGAAAAGGAAATGGAAAAGATAGTAAAGGAAGATTATAAGCTTGAAAGATTCGAACTTTCAAGGGATGAGGCTATAAAATACATGCAGGATAGAAACGAAACTTATAAGGTAGAGCTCATCGGCGACATCCCAGAGGGAGAGACTATATCCTTCTATAAACAGGGAGAATTTGTTGACCTTTGTGCTGGACCTCATGTTCCCTCAACAGGAAAGGTGAAGGCCTTTAAGCTGTTAAACGTTGCAGGGGCATACTGGAGAGGGAACGAAAAGAATAAGATGCTTCAAAGAATTTACGGAACTGCCTTTCCTAAAAAGAGCGAACTTGAAGAATATTTGAACCTTCTAGAAGAAGCTAAAAAGAGGGACCACAGAAAGCTAGGAAAAGAGCTTGAAATATTTGCAATAATGGAGGAAGGCCCAGGCTTCCCATTCTTCCTTCCAAAGGGAATGGTTATAAGAAACGAGCTTGAAAACTTCTGGAGGCAGGAACATCAAAAGAGGGGATATAAGGAAATAAAAACTCCAATAATACTTAACGAATCTCTATGGCATAGATCAGGACACTGGGATCACTACAAGGAAAACATGTATTTTACAAAGATAGATGAGCAGGATTTTGCAGTAAAGCCAATGAACTGCCCAGGAGGAATATTAGTTTATAAAAGTCAAATGCACAGCTATAGAGAGCTTCCTCTAAGGCTTGGTGAACTTGGACTTGTTCACAGACACGAAATTTCAGGTGCTCTACACGGCCTTATGAGGGTTAGATGCTTTACTCAGGACGATGCCCACATTTTCATGCTTCCATCCCAAATAAAGGATGAGGTTTTAGGGGTTATAAACTTTATTGACTATGTATATAAACTATTTGGATTTGAATATCACGTTGAGCTTTCAACAAGACCTGAAAATTCAATGGGAAGCGATGAGGATTGGGAACATGCAACAAATTCATTAATCGAAGCACTTAATGCAGCAGGACTTGAATACAAGGTAAACGAAGGTGATGGTGCCTTCTATGGTCCAAAGATCGACTTCCATTTAAAGGATTGTCTTGGAAGAACATGGCAGTGCGGAACTATTCAGCTTGACTTCCAAATGCCAGAAAGGTTTGACCTATACTATATAGGTGAAGACGGAGAAAAACATAGACCTGTTATGATTCACAGGGTTATCTTCGGTAGTATAGAAAGATTCATAGGAATACTTATTGAGCATTATGCAGGAGCCTTCCCAACATGGCTTGCTCCGGTTCAGGTTAAGATACTTCCTGTAACAGACAGGGCAAACGAATATGCAAAGGAAATAGAAGAAAAGCTCAAGGAAATGAACGTAAGGGCAGAGAGCGACCTAAGAAATGAAAAGATAGGCTACAAGATAAGAGAAGCTCAGCTTCAAAAGGTTCCATACATGATAATTTTAGGCGACAAGGAAGTTGAAAACAGAAATATATCATTAAGGTCAAGAAAAGAAGGAGATCTTGGTGCAATGAAATTTGAAGCCTTTGCAGCAAGGATAAGGGAAGAAATAGATAAAAAGATAAGCAACATATAACTTAAAACATATTGACAAATCCTATATTTAGTGTTATCCTAATAAAGGTATAAGTAGAAGCCATCCGCTTCTCACCTTACGCCAAAGGTAGTAAGGTTTCTTCAGGTTATAGTGGACTTATGCGGATGGACTACCATCCGCTTTTTGTTTTGTAAAAAATTAGGAGGTGAACGTTATTAACAAACAACATTTAGTTAACGAAGAAATTCGTGAAAAGGAAATTAGACTTATCGATTCCGACGGAACTCAGCTTGGAATCATGCCAACAAAAAAGGCACTTGAAATCGCTGAATCTAAGCAGCTTGACCTAGTTTTGATTGCACCACAGGCTAAACCACCTGTTTGCAAAATAATGGACTACGGCAAGTTCATCTATGAACAGCAGAAAAAGGAAAAGGAAGCAAAGAAAAAGCAAAAGGTTATCAATGTTAAGGAGATTAGAATTACTCCTAACATCGACGAGCATGATTTAAACGTTAAAGCAAAGAATGCTGAAAAGTTCCTAAAGGATGGAGACAAGGTAAAAGTTACAGTAAAATTTAGAGGTAGAGAAGCAGAACATTCCCATCTAGGAGAGGAAGTTTTAAAAAGATTTGCAGATAAGCTCTCTGAAGTGGGTGTTATAGAAAAACAGCCAAAGCTTGAGGGAAAGAACATGTTTATGGTACTTACCCCAAAGAAACAGTAAGCGAGAGGAGGAAGTTCTATGCCAAAAATGAAGACACATAAGGGTGCAGCAAAGAGATTTAAAAAGACTGCATCAGGAAAATTTAAGAGATCCCATGCATATCATCGTCATATATTAACTAAGAAGGATGCAAAGAGAAAGAGAAGACTTAGAAAGGCAACTTTAGTTCATGTTGCAGAAGTAAAGAAGCTAAAGAAATTATTGCCTTACGCATAAGGCTAGAAGGAGGTAGGGAATATGGCTAGAGTTAAAAGAGCAGTGCATTCACATAAAAAACGTAGAAAGATAATGAAGCTTGCAAAGGGTTACTATGGTGCAAAGAGCAAGCTCTACAGAATTGCAAAGCAAGCTGTAATGAAGAGCTTACAATATGCATACGTTGGTAGAAAGCTAAAGAAGAGAGACTTTAGAAAGCTTTGGATTGCAAGAATAAACGCTGCAGCAAGAGCAAATGGTCTTTCATACTCAAAGTTCATCAACGGCTTGAAGCTTGCTGGAGTTGAAATAAACAGAAAGATGCTTGCTGATCTTGCAGTAAACGATGCAGCGGCATTTGCTGAGTTAGTAAACTTAGCTAAAGAAAAACTAAATGCATAATTTAAGCAAAATTGACAAAAAGAGGCCTTAAATCGGCCTCGATAGTGTCAAGATATTGTAGGTTAATTTTTATAGACAACCCCTTAAATTAGCTAGTTTCAAGGCGTTTGTTAAATTTAAAAAACTTAAATTATATTTTCATATTTTATTGATTTTAATATCCTGTAAATTGGCGTTACTTTCCCTATGTTCAATATCGTTATATTATTCATAACTTCACGTGAAGATTTATTTATCTTTCTTATCGCTTCTTTTATTTTCTTCTTACTTACCTTGAAGGCTTTT
>NZ_JAUONW010000027.1:0-28374 GCF_030546345.1 Caloramator sp. CAR-1 | reverse complement strand
CTTTTTTCTCTTATCATCTTCTTTAATCGCTTTATCTAATTCTTCTAAAAAGTCTTTTATTATATTCCTTCCAAGTTCATCAGTCGATTCTTTAACTACCTCAACAAGTTTTGTAAAATCCCATTCTTTTGACAGCATTTCTTCTACATTTTTTATTAATTTAGTAGTGAAATTTATTAAATGTTGTTGTATAATATCATGTTGTATAATATTATTCAAAAGAGACACCCCCTTATTGATTTGTGTTTTTTCCACTTTTTATTTTACCACAGGGGTTGTCTCTTTTAAATTTTTTGTCCTTTTTCGTCCTACAATAATTTTACACTATGATTTCTTTCTTGACCTAGAAAATATTTACAGGCATAATTAAAATATATACTGTAAAATTTTAGGGGGGGATAATGTGAGTGATTTAGATGCAAAAAAGCAGGAACTTAAAGAATATTTAACTAAGATTGAGTATCTCAATAGCCTATTAGGTCTTGTGCATTGGGATATGAGGGTAAACATTCCTCAAAATGCTGTCAATTATAGAGGGGAAGTTGCTGGATTTTTGGCAGGAGAGCATTATAAGCTCATCACATCGGACAAAGTTAAGGAATTTATAGAATATTTTTCAACATGTGAAAATCTTGATGAAATAATAAGTGCATCAATAAGAAAGCTAAAAAAAGAATACGATAGGACTATGAAAATCCCAGAAAAACTTTATGTAGAGTTTGTAAATTTAGTATCAGTTGCAGAGAGCGTATGGGAGGAGGCAAAGAAAAAGGGAGATTATAACCTTTTTAAGCCCTACCTTGAAAAGATAATAAGTTATAACAAACAATTTGCTGAACTTTATGGATATAAGAAAAAAAGATACGATGCCCTTCTTGATAACTACGAAATGGGAATGACGGAAGAGGAGCTTGATAGGATATTTATGCCCCTTAAGGATGCCATAATAAATTTATTAAAGAAGTTAAAGGAAGCCAACTATGAACCTAAAGACCATATATTAAAAGGACATTATCCGATAACAAAGCAAAGGGAATTTGCAAGGATAATAGCAGAAAAATTAGGATATGACTTATCCTCAGGTAGAATAGATGAAAGTGCACATCCTTTTACTATAGAATTAGGGGTAAATGATATAAGAATAACAACAAGATATGATGAAGAAAATTTTATAACAGGTCTTTTATCCAATATACATGAAATGGGACATGCAATATATGAACAAAATATATCTAAAGATTTAAAAGGAACACTTTTGATGACTGGAACCTCGATGGGTATCCACGAATCCCAATCAAGATTTTATGAAAACATAATAGGAAGGTCAAAGGAATTTTGGGAAAATATCTACCCTGATGTTACAAATCTTTTCCCAGAGCTAAAAAGGCTTTCTGTAGATGATATTTACGATGCAGTAAACTCCATAAAGCCATCCTTAATTAGGGTTGATGCTGATGAGATAACATATAGTTTGCATATAATTATAAGATATGAAATGGAAAAGCTTATGATGGACGAAGATATCGATGTTGACGAGCTACCAAAGATATGGAATCAAAAATATAAGGATTATCTTGGCGTTGAAGTGCAAAACTATAGTGAAGGAATATTGCAGGATGTCCACTGGTCAGGAGGGATGATAGGATATTTCCCATCCTATGCACTAGGAAACCTTTATGGTGCCCAAATATTAAATAAAATACTTAAGGATATTCCAGACTTTTATGAAAGAATAGAAAACGGTGACTTTTTAAGCATGAAGTCATGGTTAAATCAAAATATTCACAGATATGGTTCTTTATACACACCATCAGAGCTTATAGAAAAGATAACAGGTGAAAAATTAAATCCGGAGTATTTTATAAAAAGGTGCGAGAAAATTGTAGAAGCAAAATTAAGATAATCTGCCCGCCTGGGCAGATTTTTTTAAATTTGGATAAAATAATAGTAGTGCTAATTAAAAATTTTTTAGTTTGTGACATATGTTACATATTGTTTTCTAATATATGGTTAAAATAAAAGTATAAAAATTCCAGAAAGGAAGGGTAATTATGAGCGAGGTAATAAACAACAGAGAATATAGACAAAAGGTGTTAAAGGAACTTATAATGGAGCTTCATGATGGTAAGCCCTTTGACGAAGTTAAATCTAAGTTTGAAAGGATTTTCTCAGGAGTTTCAGCAAAGGAAATTTCAGAACTAGAGCAGGCTCTTATAATGGAAGGTATGCCGGTAACAGAGGTTCAGAGGCTCTGCGATGTTCATGCAGCTATGTTTAAGGGGTCAATAGAGGAAATTCATAGGCCAACTGACCCCAAAGATATACCTGGGCACCCTGTTAATACCTTCTTTAATGAAAACAGAGCCATAGAAAAGCTTTTAGATAAAATTAGAGAAGAAATGGAGAATTTTAAGCACAATGATTCAAAGGAAAACGCACTAAAACTAGTAACTTTATTTAACGAGCTATGGGATATAGATAAGCACTATTCAAGAAAAGAAAATTTAATATTTCCATACCTTGAAAAATACGGGATAACTGCACCACCGAAAGTAATGTGGGGAGTCGATGATGAAATAAGGGATCTTATTAAAGAAAATAAAAAAATGCTATTGAACTACAATGGCGAAAAGGATGAAATAATTAGTAAAATTGAAGAAACAATAAATAAAGTAGCAGAAATGATTTTCAAAGAAGAAAATATACTATTTCCAATGACTGTTGATACTTTTACAGAAGATGAATGGATTAAAATTATGCAAGAGTCTGATGAAATAGGATACTGCCTAGTAGAGCCAATAGCGAGATGGGTTCCAGAAAGGGTTAATGTTGTAAAGGAAGAAAAAGAAGATATTCAAAATGGATACATCAAATTTGAAACGGGATTTTTGAGCACAAAAGAACTTTTAAATATATTAAACACTTTACCCTTTGATATAACTTTTATCGATAAAGATGACGTAGTTAAATACTTCTCTCAAGGGAAGGAAAGAATTTTTGCAAGGACAAAGGCTGTTATAGGGAGAAAGGTTCAAAACTGCCATCCACCTGCAAGTGTTCATATAGTTGAAAAAATGCTTAGCGATTTCAAATCGGGCAAAAAAGACCATGAAGATTTTTGGATAAGGATGGGGAATTTATATGTATATATTCGATACTTTGCAGTAAGGGATGAAAAGGGAGAGTATTTAGGGACATTAGAAGTTACACAAAATATCAAACCAATAAAGGAACTTGAGGGGGAAAAAAGATTATTAAGCGAATAAAAGGTTGCCCTGTGGCAACCTTTTATTCATCCTTTAAAACTATGTTTAATAAGAAGGCTGTTATAGTTCCTGTGCTTATACCTGAGCCAAAGAACATCTTAAGGGCCTGCGGAAGATGGGATATAACGTCAGGCCTTACAGTAACACCAAGACCTAATCCGATGGAAACTGCAAGGATTAAAAGATTCCTTGTAGTTAGTTCACATCTTGAAAGGGTTTTAATTCCTGCAGCTGCTACCATACCGAACATTACAATACCTGCACCGCCTAATACAGGGTTTGGCATTATTGCAATTAAGGCACCAATCTTTGGGAATATACCAAGTAGCATAAGAAGTATTGATGCTACTATCATAACGTATCTGCTTGCAACCTTAGTAAGTGGGATTAACCCAACGTTTTGGCTAAAGGATGTATTTGGTCCGGCACCGAAAAATCCTGCAAGAAAACTTCCAACACCATCAGCTAAAATACCTGCAGAAACTTCTTCGCTTGATAGAGGTTTTTCGGAAGCTTCACCTATTGCAATAAGACAACCAACAGTTTCGATTGTTGTAACAAGATAGGGAGCTATAAAAGGTAACACTCCTACAAGGCTAAATTTTACGCCATATTTAAATATTCTTGGAAGTACAATCCATTTTGCATCTAAAACAGGCTTAAAATCTAAAATACCAAGGAAAGAGCAGATTATGTATCCAAAGAATATGGCAATTAAAACCGACGCGCTGCTTACTATTCCTTTACCATATTTATTTAAGAAAAGGGCAATTAAAAGAACTATCATTGCAATTGATATGTTTTGAAGGCTTCCATAATCAGGAGCGCCATATCCACCGGCTGCCCAGTCTATGGATACTGGCAAAAGGGTAAGTCCTATTAAGGTAACAACAGTTCCTGTAACTACTGGTGGGAAGTATTTCATCAAAGGCTTAATGAATCTACTTAATATAATCTCTACAAAGGAACCTAAAATTGTTGCACCAAAATACCCTGCAAGTCCCATGTTTTGACCTACTAAAATTCCAGCGCTTACAAATGAAAAGTCTGTTCCCATCATACAAGAAACCCTTGCTCCGCATTTTCCAATTCCTCTTGCTTGAATAAACGTTGCAAGACCTGCCATAAAAATTGCAGCACTAACAAGATAAGAAAGGTCGTCGATTTTTACTCCAATTGCTTGTCCGACAATCAAAGGAACTGCAACAATTCCTCCAAAGGCAGCCAAGATGTGCTGAAGAGCAAGGACGATGCTTAAAGGTAGTGGAGGTCTGTCATCAACCTTATAAACTATTTCGTTCCTTTTGATTGTCGTTTGATTAACAATCTCACCCATATAATACCCCCCTCATAAGTAAAAAATTTTCACTTAAAGTTTAAATGAAATTGTTTGTAATTTATTAACAAAAAAACATGTCGTAAAATTTGTTTTAAAGGATGAAAAGGAAAAAATAAAGGGAATTCAATATATTGAATGTGTTAAATGTTTATAAAAAATTAACGGGCACAATATAAAATATTGTGCCCGTAGATTAAACGTTGTTTATGTTTATTCCGTAGAATATTTCAGTCATCTCTCTATTTAATTTCTTAAGGATTTCTGATTTTTCTTCTTCTGACAAGCTGTTTTCATCAATATCGAATAGGTAATTTGAAAGGTCAAGGTTTTTAACCTTCATCTTTGTATGGAAAATATTTGATTGATAAACGTTCATGTCGATAAGATCATATCTTCTTAAAATATCTTCTTCAATATAGTCTTGGATGGAGAAAATTTCGTGATCTATAAAATGTTTTCTGCCATCGATGTCCCTTGTAAAACCCCTAACTCTATAATCAATGGTGATTATATCAGAATCAAAGCTTTTTATTAGATAATTTAAAGCATTTAATGGGGATATTGTTCCACAAGTTGAAACATCTATATCCACTCTAAAGGTGCAAATATCTCTTTTTGGATGGCTCTCAGGGTAAGTATGAACAGTAACATGGCTCTTATCAAGGTGAGCTACAATGTTTTCCCTTGTTGGAGTTAAAATACCTTTATTGCAGCTTGGATCAAGAACATATAGTGGAACTTCCTCTTCGGAAATAAGTATAGTAACACTTGCACCTTGAGGATCATAATCCTGCTTTGCGATGTTTAAAACGTTTGCCCCTATCATTTCTGTAACGTCTGTTAAGATTTTTGTCAATCTTTCAGAGTTATATTGTTCATCAATATATTCGATGTATCTTTTTCTTTCGTCATCGTTTTTTGTATAGCAGACATCGTAAATATTAAAGCTTAATGATTTTGTTAGGTTGTTGAAGCCGTATAGTTTGATTTTACCATTATTTTCCTTTGCCAATTTCATCCCCTCGTTTTCAAAATTTTATTTGACGAAATTGATTATAAATCTTCTATTTTTTTTGTCAAGAATTATTTTTTACCTAAATAGTAAAATATATTATAATTATAATGAAAATAAAAATTAAAAGTAAGGAATGTGGTAAAATGCATCAGATTTTTAAGCTTATTACGACTATAATAACTGGATTTATAACGGGGATATTTTTTGCCCTACCTTTAGATCCAGCTGGGCTTGAATCGATTAAACAAACATGAAAAAGGGAATAAAAGAAGGATTAAAAGTTGCCCTTGGCACCGTAAGCGCGGATGCTTTAGATTTAATAATTAATCAAATAGAGAAAATTTTTAGGGGGATGGGTATGGCAAGGCAAAATGGAATTACCATAGAGGATGTTTTAAAGATGGAATGTATGGAAAGAAGTAAAATAATCGCAGGGTTTGGAGGAATAAAAAATACAGTTTCAAGGGTAAATATAATGGCGGATCCAGATATTTTGAATTGGGTTAGCGAAGGAGAGCTTTTATTAACGACGGCATATGCATTAACAAATGATGTAGAATTTCAAAAAAAGTTTATATTATCCTGCAGCCAAAAGAAACTTTCAGGTCTTGGGATTAAAATTTATCCCTACATAGAAAAATTAGATGAATCTGTTATAGAGCTTGCAAATAGTATTTCGTTTCCTATAATAGATCTTTATTATGCAACTCCCTTTTCAGAAATAATCACTCCCATATTTAAAGAGATTTTCAACAAGCAGGCGATACTCTTACAAAGGCTGGAAAATGTCCATGAGAGTATGATGAATATCATTCTAAAGGGAGGAAGTATTGAAGAGATTATAAACGTTGTATATGAAAACATAAAAAACCCCTTAATTCTTAAACTGAATTATCCAGAAAAAAATATTTTAAAGCTTGATGGAGTTGAAGAGGATGCAAAGGAGAAGCTAAAGAAAAATTTTGAAGAGTTTTACACCAAAAACAAAGGGATATTTGAAAAAAAATTCTATGAATCGGTAGAAAGAATTCAAGGGAAAAATGTTTCAAGAATGGTTATGCCTATTGTAGTTAAAAATACAATTTACGGTCATATTTTTTCCTGGGCAATGAATACTCCTCTTGGGGGATTTGACCTTTCGGTTTTGGAGATCGCTTCGACTACAATGGCTGTAGAAATATTAAAGCTTTTATCCTTGAGGGAGGTAGAAAATACTCATAAAATTGAATTTATTGAAGATCTCTGCTCTAATGACGAAAAAAGAAAGAAAAAAGCAGAAGGTAGCTTTAGCATTTACAATTTTAGTCTAGAAGATATGTTCTGCTATATAATAGTAAAAATAAAAAGAAGCTATAAAAAAGCTGATTTGAATTTATATAGTGACAATATTTATCTTTCGAACATATTAGAAGAAATACTATCAAAATTAAAGCTAAACGGTTTGGTGGTAGGACGAAAGGATCAAATCGATATATTGCTTTGCTTTAAAAGGGATGAGGATGTAAAAAGAAGAATAAATGTCTTCAAGGATGAAGTATTAGACCTTTTTAACAAAAAAATTTTTTTAGAATATAAAATAGGGGTTGGAAGATGTTTAAAGGGAATAGAAAATATTGAAAAGAGCTTTAAGGAAGCACAAAAATCTATTAGGGCGGTTGATATTTTAAACGACAGAAATATAGTTTTATATGATAATCTTGGGGTATATAAACTTCTTTGCAATGAAGAAATAAAAGATGAAATAATGGATTTTTACAGAAGCACAATAGAAGTTTTAGACGATTATGATAGCAAAAAATCCACAGAATTTGTAAAGACTTTAAAGACATATTTTGAATATAATGGAAACTTAAAAAGGATGTCAGAGGTTTTATATACGCATTATAATACTATACTTTACAGGCTTCAGAGGATAAAAGAAATTACAGGCCTTGATGTTGAAAAGGAAAACGATAGACTTTGCCTGCATTTAGCACTTAAAATAAGGGATGTCATTAAAAATTAAAAAGTGATTAGCAGCAATAAAAGATTCTTCTAAGAATGAACAAAAATATTAAAACTGAAAGAATTCTCTCTAAATCAACTCTTCTTTTGCATGGCTTTTTATTAGAAATTATGCTAAAGCAGATTAGGGATTTTATTAAATCGGCCATTGCCTTTTCCTTGCAGGCATAGGCATTTACTAATTGTTTTGTCAGTAAAACCCTTTTTTCGATGGGATAAACATTTTTTAATTCACTAGAAATATTGCAAAAAAGGCAGCTTAGGCATTCAGCTATCTGTGCCTCTGACTTTAAAATGCTCTCTATGGATTCTTTTATTTCAAATTCCTTTGATTCAAAAGGATAGTCCATTCCCATATTCTTAACTCCTTTTAATTGATTATGTATGCTGCCCTGATGGGCAGCTATTTTTTACACTCTAGACATTTACATACATCAAAAGGACTCATTCCTAAGTCAGCGGCCTCTTTTTTTGCAATGGCTTTAATAATGTCAGCAATAGCCTTTTCCTTTACTGTATAGCCGCAGAGAATCGACTTTAACAAAGAAATTTGTTCTTTAATCTGATTTATATCATCAGGATTTGTTACGGTTTGCTCAAGGGATGGTTTTAAAACATTACAAAACAGCCATGCAAGTCCTTTAAGCTCATTGGCAATGGCAGCCATTATAGCTTCCATAGATTCAAGATCTATATTATTTGGTTCTATTGCAGGCATATTATTCCCTCCATTTTTTAAAATTAAGCTTTTTTACTTAACAACAGCATTTTTCCTTATTATCTGGGACTAGCCCCTTTACTAATCCTAGCTTACATGAAAGGGCATTTATAATTTCAGCTATTGCAAACTCTTTGCAGGCATAAGCTAAAAGCAATTTTTTTATTAAAGATGCGATATCAGGAGTTAAAGGCAAAACATTATTATAATCATCAGTTAGAAGCTTATAAATGTTGTAAAGCAAAGACGGAGAGCTTGGAGTAGGATCCTCGGAGGATGTTTCTTTATATAAAAGGTTACTTAAACACGTTAAAATACCTGATTCAGCTTCAGCGATGGCATCGATGCTCTCAAATTGAGTTAATACATCTTCTGGGATGCTGTTTTGGGACATACATATTCCTCCTTATTATTATTTTACTTAACGCTACTAGTTTTGGCATACCTTTTTAATAAGAACGGATGCATTGACGCTTTGTGGTTCATTTTGCTGAGTTTTATCGAGGGTAACATCTTTTAAAACTAATATTCTTAAAACGGTATTTGGAACAGTAATTTCAATTAAACCTTGACCGTATATAAACTGGCTTGCAGCATTATTTTTGTAGGTATATTGAGGTAAAACAGGCTGAGGAGTGTTGTTAACTACAAGCTGGATTCCAACTATTGAACGGCTCTGGCAGTTTAAATAAAATGTTACCTTATAAAGCCCAGGAGAGCTTATGGTTATGTCAGTAGGTGAAGATGCTTGAAATCCAATTCCGCCCCTTAAAACTGCCCCTTGAAATGCAATGGCTGAACCTTGATCAAAATCTACAAAATCGCTTCCTTCTAATCTATATATATATCCTACATCACAAGGCATTACTTGACCGTTTCCGTTTCCCTCCTTTTCCTCTTCACATAAGACTTTAAAACACCAGTCAAAGTAGTCACCGCCAAAACATTTGTCTGAACCCATAATCTTCCCTCCAATTGAAAAATTTTATTAACCTACTATTACATTATGAGGTGCATTTACTTATTGCTACATAAACCAACAAAAAAAGAAACCCTAATGGGTTTCCTATTCTTCTAAAAGCGCTATTGCCCTTATTGGTGATCCAGAACCGTCCCTTATTTTAAGTGGAAGGCCAAAGTATAAAAATCTTTTGTTAACAAGTTTATCAAGATTACACAGGTTTTCAGTATTAGTTATATTGTATTCTCCACACACAAGGTGGCCTGAAAAATCCAAATCATTCGGGTGATCAATAGATGGTGCATCAACTCCTATATTTACAACACCAAGTTCAGCAAGGAATTTTGCAGCATCATAGCTAAGGCCTGTGTATTCTGTTTGCCATTTTTCGGTTCCAAAGTTTTTGTCATAGTGTCCTGTATATAAAAGAACTATATCTCCCCTTTTTATTTCCTGCCCTGAATTTTTAATTGCCATTTGAAGGTCCTTAACTTCTATGTATCTTGATGCGGGAACAAAGGACACGTCAATACAAACGGCACTTCCAAAGAAATATTCTAAAGGCATCTTTTCTATTGTTGCACCTTCTGGTTTATATTCCCAAACGGCATCGCAGTGGGTTCCGCCGTGTTCGCTTATAAGTAAATTCCTTGCTGAAAAACCTAATGTTTTGCTTCCTGTCTCTTTCATATTCTCTTCATGTGTCATATTAACCATTATAAATGTCTTTTGATGCATTGGGAATACTGACATGCCTTGATATATCTCCTGAGATAAATCTACTACTCTAAACGGCAATAAAAACACCCCCCAAAAATGAATTTAATTTAAATTATACTCCATTCAATTATAAATATTACACAAAAATACAAGGGGAAATTAATAAAAATCGACAAGGATATTATGAAATTTCTATAAAGGTTTTTAGAAATATTTATTGAAATCTTTTTATAAACATGTATTTTGAAGGGGGGATCGAATTGGCTGAAAAGAAATATGTATTAGCCGTTCCAAACTTTAGTGAAGGAAGAAGAAAGGAAGTTATTGAAGCAATCGTTGATCAAGTAAGAAATGTTGAGGGTGTAAAGCTTATAAGCTACGAACCTGAATATGACTTTAACAGAACTGTTGTTACTGTAATAGGGGAGCCAGAGCCTTTAAAGGAAGCGCTACTTAATATGGCAGGGAAGGCTTATGAGCTTATTAATATGGAAGAGCAGCAGGGAACACACCCAAGGATAGGCGCTCAGGATACAATTCCTCTTTTCCCATTTAGAAATATCACTATTGAAGAAGTTATTCAACTTGCAGAAGAAATAGGAAAGGAAATCTATGAAAGATATAAAGTTCCTGTTTACTTCTCAGGAAAAAATGCAAGAAATGAATTTAGAAAATCAATATCAAATATAAGGGAAGGACAATATGAAGGATTAAAGAAGGTTGCCCATACAGAGGAAAGACGTCCAGACATTGGACCTGCTGCCCTTCATCCTACAGCTGGTGCAACAATAGTAAGTGCCGACTATGAAGGATTAACTGCATATAACGTATTCCTTGCAACTGAAGATTTAGATATCGCAAAGAAAATAGCAAAGGCAGTAAGAGGACCAAGCGGTGGGTTCTCAACTGTTAGGGCAGTCGGAATCAAATTCCCAGAAAGAAGCGGTGTTGTTGTTTCAATGAATATGTTTGACTGCGGTTTAACTCCACTTTATAGGGCATATAACTTTATTAAGTCAGAGGCTGCAAGATATGGAGTGCAGGTTACCGGTTCAGAAATAGTAGGACCAGTTAAGCTTGATTATCTTTTAAATTCCCTTGAATATTTCTTAGGCCTTGAAAACTTTAGAAAGGAACAAATTATTGAATATCATTTAATGGATTAAAGGAGGATAAATTATGAGGTATGATCTAATTGTTAAAAATGCAAGAATACCTTATGGTGACGAAACAGTTATGACAAACATACTTGTTAAGGATGAGAAAATTGCAGGCTTTGTTGACAATATTGCGGGGATTGAAGCTGACAACATAATCGATGCAGAAGGACATTTAACATTACCAGGATGTATCGACTCCCATACCCACTACATGGACCCAGGATTTACCCACAGAGAAAACTTCTTAACAGGAACAAGCGGTGCGGCAGTTGGCGGAGTTACAACTATAATCGATATGCCATGCTGTTCAGTTCCATCAGTAAGAGGGGTTGCAGAACTTCATAACAAGATTAATGCTATAAAGGACAAGGCAATAGTCGACTATGCTATGTGGGGTGGAGTTACTGGGGAAGATGTAAGGAATAAGAATCTAAAAGTAATAGAAGAACAGGCAGCGGAAGGAGTTGTGGCATTTAAAGTTTACATGACTCCATCAGTTCCGTCGTATCCAAGGGTTACTGACCCAGAAATGCTTGAAATATTCTATGAAGTAGCAAAAACAGGTCTTCCAGTTGGAGTTCATGCTGAAAACTTTGCAATCTGCGATTACATGGTTAAAAAGTTCCAGGAAGAAGGAAGGATGGATGCACCAGCTTGGGCAGAGGCAAGAATGGAACTTGCTGAAAAGGTTGCAATTCAGCTATGCATAAGCTATGCAGAGGAAACAGGAGCAAGATTCCATGTAGTTCATATGTCAACAGGAATAGGAGCAAAACTTGTTAAGGAAGCAAAGATGAGGGGTATTGATGTTACATCAGAAACTTGCCCACACTACCTTACATTAAACTATCAAGAACACATGACTAAGTTTAAGCAGTTTGTAAAAATAGCACCTCCAATAAGAACAAAGAAGGACAACGAAGAATTATGGCAAGGTCTTCAAGATGGTAGCGTTGACTTTATCGCAACAGACCACGCACCATACGAAATTCCAACTGAAAAGGATGCTCCAGGCATGACAATTTGGACTGCCTTCCCTGGAATTCCAGGAACAGAGACTATGGTTCCAATTATAGTTAGCGAAGGATATAACAAGGGAAGAATATCCCTTTCAAGATTAGTTGAAATATTATCAACTAATGCAGCAAAGCACTATGGACTCTATCCAAAGAAGGGTGCTTTAATGATAGGATCAGATGCTGACTTTACAATTATTGACCTTAACAAAGAATGGGTAATTGAAAAGGAAAAGATGCAATGCCTCAATAAATACACTCCATTTGACGGAATGAAGCTAAAGGGTAAAGTGGTAAAGACAATAGTTCGTGGAACATTAGTTTATGATGATGAAAAGGGTATAGTTGGAAAGCCAGGATATGGTCAATGGATAAAGAGACAAAGTATTCAAAAGCTTGATAGGGTAATCAAATTCTAAGGAGGATTAATATGCCAAGACACGCGATTTTGGTTATAGATATGTTAAATGACTTTGTTGGTGAAAAGGCAACTTTAAGATGCCCAGGTGCAGACCTTATAGTGCCTAATCTTCAAAAGCTCTTTAAGTGGGTTAGAGAAAGAAGGGCAAACGGAAAGGACGAAGTTCAACTTGTTCATATCCAAGAAGCCCACAGAAAGAACGATGCAGACTTTAGGGTAAGACCAGTTCATGCTGTTAAGGGAACTTGGGGTTCAGATTTTATCGAGGAGTTAAAGCCAGAGGGAGATGAATATATAGTTCAAAAGAGAAGACATTCAGGCTTTGCCTACACAGATCTTGATTTATACTTAAGGGAAGAAAACATTGATACTGTTGTTTTAACAGGAGTTTGGACAAATGTGTGTGTAAGAAGCACAGCATCAGATGCTATCCATCGTGCATACAAAGTTATTGTTTTATCAGATGGAACCCAATCAAAAACTCAAGAAATGCATGAATCAGGACTTAGGGATCTTAGCCTCTTCTCAAAAATAATGACAATTGATGAATATATCGATGCATGGGAAAAGGGCATAGACCCATGGACAGGTGCTGGAGATAGGGAAAATAAAGTTGAATAATGGGGCAGGGCAATCTGCCCCTTTGTCCAATATTTAAGTAAAGAGTGGTGCTTATGAGGCTTATAGTTGGTATTTCAGGTGGAAGCTGTGCAATATATGGAGTAGGTCTTTTAAAGGTTTTAAAGGAGCTAAACATCGAAACCCACCTTGTGGTATCCTCGATGGGGGAATATGTTTTAGAACATGAGTGCGGATATAAATTAGAAGATGTAAGAAAGCTTGCAAGCTACTCATATGACAACAAAGATTTAGGGGCAGCAATTGCTAGCGGTTCCTTTAAAACTGATGGCATGGTTATTGTGCCTTGTTCCATGAAGACTTTATCAGCGGTTGCCAATGGATATTCAGAAAGTCTTTTAACAAGGGCTGCTGATGTTTGTATAAAAGAAGGAAGAAAATTAATCCTTGTTCCAAGGGAAACACCCTTGAGCCCTATTCATCTTGAGAACATGCTAAAGCTCTCAAGAATAGGAGTTAAAATAATGCCTGCCTCTCCAGCCTTTTATAATAATCCAAAATCCATTAGCGACCTTGTTGCCTTTATGGTTGGAAGGATACTCGATCAATTAGATATAGAGCATAGCCTCTTTACAAGATGGGGTGAACAAAATGGATAGGCAGATGTTAAGATATGAACTTAATAAAATAAAACAAATGGGACTTTTGATGGAAGTTAATAATGAAGTGGATCCTAGGTTTGAGCTTGGAAGTATACTTAAAAAATATAAAAACAGAAGGCCTATTATATTTAACAAGGTAAAGGGTTATAGGATGCCTGTATGCGGAGCCCTTTATACCGATAGAGAAGTTTTATATAAGCTTACAGGAATAAGACATGAAGAAAGAATTTTTAAACTTATGGAGGCAATTGCAAACCCAAAACCTGTAAAGCTTTTAAATTATGGGCCTGTTATGGAAAACATAATTACAGGGAATGTGGATGTGAGAACACTTCCTAATCCATATTTTCATGAAAAGGATTCTTCTACATACATAACGGCTGGCATGTTAGTTGTAAAGGACATAAAGACTGGAAAAAGATATACATCAATTAGAAGGTTCCAAGTGATAGACAAAAATAAAATAAGTGCCCTTATAGCATCCCCTTATCTTACAAATCAGTTTTTAGAAATGGAAAAACAGAATAAGCCATTAGAGGTTGCTATTGTTTTAGGATATGATGTTCCGTTTTTACTTGCATCACAGGTTAGTAGTGAACTATATGGAGTTGATAAATACGAGATTGATAGTGCAATAAGGGGAGAAGCGCTAGAAGTTGTAAAGTGTAAAACTGTGGATTTAGAAGTTCCAGCCCATGCTGAAATAGTTCTAGAAGGAATTATGGTTCCAAATAGGAGGGAAAAGGAAGGCCCCTTTGGGGAGCTTATGGGATATTATGGACAGCAGGGAATGCATCCAATAATAGAGATTAAGGCTATAATGCACAGGAATAATCCAATTTATCAGACAGCCTTTCCATGTAGAGAGGAACATCTTGCAAATGGTCTTTTAAGGGAAGTTGAGCTTTATTATTCCTTAAAAAGGCTTGTAGATGTTAAGGATGTTCATGTCACATTAGCAGGAGGTTATAGATTTCATGCAGTAGCCTCCATAAAGAAAAAACAAGAGGGGGATGGGAAAACTGCGATAATTGGAGCTTTAAGCAGCATAAAGGATTTAAAGCATGTTGTTATCGTTGATGATGATATAGATATATTCGACATGGAGGATGTTGAGCTTGCAATTGCAACAAGATTTCAGGCGTCAAAGGATCTTGTTGTGATTCAGGATGCCTGTGGAACAACATTGGATCCATCCCATACATTAAGGGGAGTTACAGATAAGTTAGGCCTTGATGCGACAAAGCCCATTAACAATGAAAGATTTGAAAGATGCAAAATTCCTAAAGTTTAATTGAGGTGATAGGATGAGGGAAGCTATAGGTATTGTTGAAACCAGAGGTCTTGTTGCTGCGATTCAAGCTGCCGATACGATGGTTAAAACTGCAAATGTCAAAATAATGAACTATCAAGTAGTAGGTTCAGGCTTGGTTTCAATAACGGTAAGTGGAGAAGTTGCAGCTGTTAAAGCGGCTGTTGAAAACGGCAAAAAAGTTGCAGAAGAGATCTCTGAAGTTATTTCCTTCAATGTAATTCCAAGACCCCATGATGAAGTTGATAGGATGTTTTAAGGGGTGATTAAATGTTAAATAGGGTTGCCTTTAACAACTTTATTGAAAAAACATTGGCAGATAAAAATTTGGAAATTTCAGAAAAAAGGGCAGGAAATTTAGGAGAGAAGGAAGAAAGAATATTAAAGGAGATTTTATATAAAAATGGATTCAGCACTAATGCATCAAGGGAAGTAAAGGTAGTATCCCAAGGCTATATAACAATCGATGACCTTGAGAAGCTACTAAAGTGATGAGGGGGTGTAGCATTGAGAAGGGCACTAGGAATTGTGGAAACTGTAGGATTTAGTGCAGCTGTTGCTGCAATGGATGCAGCAGCAAAGGCTGCAGATGTTAATCTTGTGGGAATGGATAGAGTCATTGGTGTAAACAAAGCCGTTGGAGTTTCAATTCATTTTGAAGGGGAAGTTGCAGCAGTTCAGGCTGCTGTAGATGCTGCGGTAGAGGCAGCAAATAGAGTTGGAAAAGTTGCATACTATAAGGTCATTCCAAGACCTCATGAGGAACTTGATAAGATATTAAATGAGCTAAAGAAAAACATAAAAAATATTGAATAGGAGGTAAGTTTTATGGGTCAAGCTTTAGGTTTAGTTGAAACTAAGGGATTAACAGCAGCAATCGAGGCTGCAGATGCTATGGTAAAGGCTGCAAATGTTACTTTAGTAGGATATGAAAAGATAGGATTTGGTCTTGTTACTGTAATGGTAAGAGGCGACGTTGGTGCCGTTAAGGCTGCAGTTGATGCTGGTGCTGAGGCTGCAAGACAAGTTGGAGAACTTCATGCTGTTCATGTAATACCAAGACCACACGCAGAAGTTGAAAGGGTTATCCTAAAGAGTGAACAATAGGGACGGTTCTCAATTTTTTCAACTTTGAAAAAATTTAAGGGTGAATATGATGGATAAAAAGGATTTTGCAGATTCCATCTTAAAGGATCTGACGGATAGATTAAAGGGAAAAAAAGAGGGGAGCAAAAAGACATCTTACGTTACTTTAGAAAGCTTTTTAAATCAAGATAAAGACAAAAAAACAGAAACCGCAACAGAACAAAAGTTAAACCATCATAATGGTAAAAGAGTTGTTTTAACCGAAAATGATATTTTAAACATGAATGTTGAAAAGCTCTTTTTGCCACATGACGCAATTCTCACTCCCCTTGCAAAGGATGCTGCAAGGAAAAAGGGAATCATTATAGTCAAAGAAAATTAAACTTTGACTATATTCCTTACAAATCTTTTCTGCAGCAGTATAAGGAGGTTAAATATATGAACCTTGGAAAGGTCATCGGAACAGTTGTAGCAACAAGAAAAGACGAAAGATTAACCGGTTGCAAACTTCTCATAACGCAGCCGGTTGATTATAATTATAAACCCTTCGGGAATCCATTTATTGCAGTAGATACAGTAGGCGCTGGAATAGGTGAAATTGTAATCTATACAACATCAGGAACAGCAGCAAGACTTGCAGCAAGAAGGATGGAGGCTCCAATCGATATTGCCATCGTAGGAATAGTGGATAGGGTTGACATAGGATAAGGAGGTGGCATATTGAAACTTGAAAATGTTAAAAGAGCAATAGAATATAGACAACTTATTGATATCCTAATGGGGAATGGGCATGCAGATATAGTTTTACATAGAGGAAAAGTTATTAACGTAGTTTCAGGGGAAATTTACGAAGCTGATGTTGCAATAAAGGGAAAATATATTTTAATGGTTGGGGAGGCTGATAAGCTAATAGGAGATAATACTTTAGTAATCGATATTAAGGGGAAATACATATCGCCGGGATTTATTGACTCCCACATGCACTTTGAGAGTAGCATGCTAACAATAACGGAATTTTCAAGACTTTCAATCCCATCTGGAACAACAACCTTAGTAGCAGATCCCCATGAAATAGGGAACGCATTAGGCCCCATAGGTATTAAGGCTATGGCAGATGAAATATCTAACGTTCCAAATCATGTCCATCTTGTTATTCCATCTTTAACTCCTGATTGTCCTAAACTTGAAACTGCAGGATACGACATAACATCAAAGGACATGGAGGACCTTTTAAACTATAAAAACATAATTGGAATAGGAGAACTTCAGGGATTTAGCAATGCAAAACATGTTTATAGAAATACACCGGAGATTATTGATGACCTTTTAGCTTCAACTACATATGCCAAATCGATAGGCAAGGTCGTAGATGGAAATGCGCCAGAGCTTTTTGGCTCTGAACTTGCTGCCCACATAATAGCAACAGGAACAAGATGTTCCTGCCATGAAACAACAACAAAGGAAGAGTGCATTGAAAAGCTAAGACAGGGTGTATATGTATTTATGAGGGAAGGCTCAACCCAAAAGAACATGGCAGAATGTATAAGGGCATATACCGAGGAAAACTTAGATACAAGAAGACTAATCCTTGCGACTGATGATATGGTTGCAGCAGATTTAGAAACTCTAGGCCATATGAATGAAATAATAAGAAGAACTATTAAAGAGGGCGTTGAACCTGTTAAAGCTATTCAGATGGCAACTATTAATCCTGCTGAATATTTTGGCTTTAAAGATAGAGGTGCGCTTTTACCAGGATACCTTGCTGACATTGCGATTATTGATGATTTAGAAAGCATGAGGGTTGAGGCGGTATTTATAGAAGGAAAGCTTGTTGCTGTTAAGGGAAGACTTATTATTGATCTTCCAAAATACACATATCCAGATGAAGTAAAAAGGTCAGTTAAATGTTCAAAGGTGACCGAAGAAGATATTGCAATAAGGAGCAATAAATCTTACGAAAAGGTAAGATGCATTGGTCTTATTCCAGATCAAAATTTAACTGATGCTTTTGAAGAAGAATTAAGGGTAAGTGGAGGCATAGTTTTACCGGATATACAAAAGGATGCATTAGAAATAGTCTGCGTAGAAAGATACGGAAGAACTAATGGGATAGGTAAGACCTTTGTTAAAGGCTTTGGACTTAAAGAGGGTGCCTTTGCAGAGAGCGTCTCCCATGATGCCCACAATATTATCGCCGTTGGCTGCAATATTAAAGATATAGTAATTGCAGTAAATAGAGTAATTGAAATGGGAGGTGGTATTGCAATATCAAGCAGAGGAAAAATTTTAGAAGAGCTAAGACTTCCAGTTGGTGGGCTAATCACAGATGAACTTGACGGACATGAGGTGGCAGAAAAGATTAAGAAATTAGAAGACATAACAAGAAACGTCTTAGGATGCAAAGTTCATGCACCATTTATGCATCTTTCATTCTTGGCTTTAACTACAAGTCCAAAATGGAAGATTACCGACAAAGGTCTTATCGACGTAAATAATTTTAAAATTTTAAGTCCAATAATTGAATAGGGGGGGTTTTTGTGTCAACCAAGCCTGAAACAGTAAAAAATAATTCGGCATTTTCAGCTTGGGCAGAAAGGATATTTAAGCTAAAGGAACATAAGACTGATGTTAGAACAGAAATCATCGCAGGATTTACTACATTTATGACAATGGCTTACATCTTAATAGTTAACCCACAGATACTTAGCAATACAGGAATGGATAAGGGGGCTTTATTTACAGCAACAGCTCTTTCAGCTGCAGTTGCAACTTTAGTTATGGCCTTCCATGCAAATTATCCTTTTGCTCTTGCACCAGGAATGGGGCTTAATGCCTTCTTTGCATTTACAGTAGTTCTTGGGATGAAATATTCATGGGAGGTTGCCCTCGCAGCGATCCTAATAGAAGGTATTATATTTATAATACTTTCAGTGACACCTGTTCGTGAAGCAATAGTTAATGCTATACCTAAATCAATTAAGCATGCGGTTAGTGTTGGTATAGGACTTTTTATAGCCTTCATAGGTGCAAGAAGTGCAGGACTTGTTGTAAACTCAGAAGCAACAGGAGTTACATTAGGAAACTTAAAGAGTCCAGAAGTTATCTTAGCCATTATAGGTTTAATAATAACTGGATATCTTCTTGCAAAGGGAGTTAAGGGAGCACTTTTAATCGGTATTTTGATTACAACAGTTTTAGGAATTCCTTTAAAGGTTACTCCAATGCCATCATCAATAATAAGTGCACCACCATCACTTTCACCAATATTATTTAAGTTTGACTTTAGTAAGGTCTTTACTGGTGAATTCTTAGTTGTAATGTTTACATTCCTATTTGTTGACATGTTCGATACAATTGGAACATTAGTTGGAGTTGCATCAAAGGCTGACATGCTGGATGAGAGTGGAAAACTTCCAAGAGCAAGACAAGCTCTTTTAGCAGACGCGATAGGAACAACCTTTGGTGCAATAGTTGGAACAAGCACAGTTACAACCTACGTTGAAAGTGCAGCAGGTGTTGCTGAAGGCGGAAGAACTGGTCTTACAGCATTAACAGTTGCAGTTTTAATGCTTCTTTCACTATTGTTTGCACCAATACTTACAATAGTTCCAGCTGCAGCTACAGCGCCAGCTTTAATAATCATCGGTTTATTCATGTTATCACCTATATTTAAGATCGACTTTGAAGATTATACAGAAGCAATTCCAGCCTTCTTGACAATAATAATGATGCCGTTTACTTACAGCATTGCAGAAGGTTTAGTATTTGGTATAGTATCATACGTTGTATTAAAACTCATATCGGGAAAGACAAAGGATATCTCTGTTACGATGTATATATTGGCTATCCTATTCATATTAAAGAGTATTCTATAATCAGGATGAGGCCTAGGCCTCATCCTTAATCTAATGGGGGGATAAAGATGCAAAGAATTTTAATAAAAAATGGATTAATAGTTACAATGAATAAAGATAGAGAAATATTAAAGGCTGATATTTTAATTGAAGACAATAAAATTAAGGAAATAAAAGAAAATATAAGCGTTGAAGCTGATGAAGTTATAGATGCAGAAGGTAAGGTGGTTTTGCCTGGATTTATTCAAACCCATATTCATCTTACCCAAACCCTATTTAGAGGCCAGGCCGATGATCTTGAACTTCTAGATTGGTTGAAGAAAAAAATATGGCCCCTTGAAGGTGGACATACAGAGGAGTCCAATTATATCTCTGCAAAGCTTGGAATTGCGGAACTTATAAAGTGCGGAACAACCTCTATCATAGATATGGAAACAGTTCATCATACTGACAGTGCCTTTGAGGCAATATATGAAACAGGCTTTAGAGCTGTTGCAGGCAAATGCATGATGGATTACGGAAGTGAAGTTCCAAAGACGTTAATGGAAAATGCAGAAGACTCTATAAAAGAGAGCTTAAGACTTCTTAAAAAATGGCACGGAAAGGCTGGAAGGATACAATATGCCTTTAATCCAAGATTTGCAGTTTCCTGCACAGAAGATCTTTTATTAAAGGTTAGGGATCTTGCAAAGGAATACGATTGCTTAGTGCATACCCATGCATCTGAGAATAGAGGGGAAATTGAATTTGTTGAAATGGATAGGGGAATGAGAAATATTCTTTATCTTCATAAGTTAGGACTTACTGGTGAAAAGGTTGTTCTTGCCCACTGCATTTGGCTTGATGATGAGGAGATGAAAATACTTGCAGATACAGGGACTAAGATAGCCCACTGCCCAAGCTCAAATTTAAAGCTTGCTTCAGGTATAGCAAAGATTCCAGAACTTTTGGATATGGGAGCTAATGTATCGATAGGAGCAGATGGTGCACCCTGCAATAATAACCTTGACATATTCATAGAGATGAGAACAGCAGCTCTAATTCAAAAGGCAAGACTTTTAAGCCCAACGGTTATGCCTGCGATGAAGGTGCTAGAGATGGCCACGATAAACGGTGCAAAGGCTATGTGCATGGAGGATAAGTTAGGAAGCATTGAAGAGGGCAAACTTGCTGATATCATTATCTTAAATCTTAATAAGCTTCACAACATGCCTACGGAGGAAGTTGATATAATATCACAAATAGTTTATTCAGCAAAGGCAGAGGATGTTGAGACAACAATTGTGGATGGGAAGATTTTAATGAAGGATAGAAAACTTCTTACAATAGATGAAAATTCCCTCAAGGAGGATGTAAATAGAATAATCAAAAAACAGGTTAGCTTAATTTAGGGGGATAACATTATGGAAGCTATAAAACCTAAAAGCCTAGAAGAGGTATTGGAGTATAAAAGCAAATATAAGGGTGATGCAAAGATAATTGCCGGGGGGACGGACCTTATTATCAAAATTAGAAAAGGCGAGGAAAATCCTAAGGCCCTAATAGATATAAGCTCCCTTAATGAGCTAAAAGGAATTAGAGAGACTTTAGAATACATTGAAATAGGTCCTGCAACCACCTTTACTGAAATTTGTGAATGTATCCTGTTAAACAAAAACCTTAAGGGACTTAAGGATGCTGCGAGAAGCGTTGGCTCACCTCAAATTAGAAATAGAGGAACAGTAGGTGGAAATATATGCAATGCCTCTCCAGCTGCAGACACTGTTCCGCCGCTTCTTGCCCTTGACAGCATTCTTGTGATAGAAGGAAAAGGCAAAAAAAGAGAAATTAATCTTAAAGACTTTTTCAAAGATAAGGGAATAGGAGAACTTGAAGGGGACGAGATTTTAACAAAAATTAAATTTAAAAATCCTTTAAAAAATCAAGGACTTGGTTTTTATAAATTAGGCCTTAGAAAAGCCCTTGCAATTTCAAGGTTGAGTTTTGCTGTATTTTTAGAAATCGATGAGATGAATAGAATAGAAATTGTTAGAATTGCCAGCGGCGCAATAGGAAAATTCCCAATGAGGGAATTAGAAATTGAAGAGTATCTTACTGGAAGAATCATAAATGAAAATACAATAGAAGAGGCTGAGACTCTTTTAGAAAGGGTTATATTCGAAAGATTAAAGGGAAGACAAACGGCAAGGTTTAAGAGCATTGCAGCAAAGGGAGTCTTTAAAAAGGCCCTTTTAAATGCCCTTTATCTTTGCAAAGGGGTGAATGATTTTGAAAAAAATTGAAGTTAACATAAATGGAAGGGATTACTGCCTTGATGTGGAGGAAAATTTAAGGCTTATTGACCTTTTAAGGGACAAACTTAAGTTAACAGGAACTAAGGAAGGCTGCGGAGAAGGAGAATGCGGCGCCTGCACAGTTATAATGGATGGGAAGATTGTAAATTCATGTCTTGTTCTTGCCTTCCAAGCAGACAAAAGCAGGATAATTACAATCGAAGGGATAGAGGAAGATGATGTAATTAAAAATTCCTTTATAGAGGAAGGTGCAGTTCAATGTGGATTTTGCACCCCAGGAATGGTGCTTGCAGCAAAGAGCCTTCTTGATAAAAATTTAAATCCTACGGAAGAAGAAATAAGGGAAGCTATCTCAGGAAACCTTTGCAGGTGCACAGGCTACAATAAGATAGTAAGTGCAGTAAAAAAAGCAGCCAAGCTTAAAAGGGGTGGGGATGGTGAATGATCTTAAAATAGTAGGAAAGAGCATTAATAAGATTGATGCAAAGGATAAAGTCGATGGCAGGGCAATATATCCTCAGGATATTTATTTAGAAAACATGGCCTTTGGGATTACAATAAGATCCACAAGACCCCATGCTTTCATAAAGTTGGATACAAAAGAGGCGGAAAAAATCGACGGGGTTATAAAAGTATTTACGTATAAGGATGTTCCAGGGAAAAACCATCATGGTGTAGTTTTAAAGGATCATGAAGTATTTGCAAGTAAAAAGGTAAGAAGAATAGGAGATCCAATAGCCTTCATAGTGGCAGAAACAAAGGAAATAGCCGAATATGCAAAAAACTTTATAAAAGTTGAATACGAAGATATTCCCGCTGTTTTTGACCCTGAGGAGGCAATGAAGGAAAATAGTCCAAAGGTTCATGATAGTGATAATGTGTTTTATCATTTTAAAATAAGGCGTGGCGATGTAGAAAAGGCCTTTAAGGAATGCGACGTTATAGTTGAAAATGTATACAAAGTTCCAATGGTGGACCATGCCTTTTTACAGCCTGAGGCCGGAGTTGCATTTTTAGATGAGGATGGCAGGGTGGTAGTTATTGCATCAACACAATATCCCCACTTTGATCAGGAGGAAATTGCAGAAAGCTTAGGAATTAATAAAGAAATGGTAAGGGTTTTAACACCAGCAGTTGGCGGTGCCTTTGGAGGAAGGGAGGATATAACTGTTCAAATTCATCTTGCTATTGCAGCCTTAACTTTAAAAAGGCCAGTTAAAACAGTTTACTCAAGGGAAGAATCCTTCCTGGCCCACTCAAAAAGGCATGCAATGAAAATGTATTATAAAACCGGGGCTCTTAAGGATGGAACCCTTTTAGCTTTAGAAGCAAAAATTATAGGGGATTCTGGTGCATATGCTTCATGGGCTATGAATGTTTTAAGAAAATCAGCGGTTCATGCAACGGGGCCATATTATATTCCAAATGTAAAAGTAGACAGCTTTGCAGTTTACACAAATAATCCCTTTACAGGTGCCATGAGGGGATTTGGTGCAACACAGGTTCCTATAGCCTATGAACAGCAGATGGATATTTTAGCGGAGAAACTAGGCTTAACACCCATTGAAATAAGGCTTAAAAATTGCTTTAGAGAAGGTTCTGAAACTGCGACAGGTCAAGTTCTTGAGGGATTTGTCCCTCTTGAAAGATGTATTGAAGAATTAAAGTCCTTTTAGGTGGTGATATTTTGAAAAAAAGAGGAAAGGGCATTGCGTGCATATTTTATGGAACAGGTTATGGCAATGGATTCCCTGATGTATCAAGGGCTTATGCAAGGCTATTAAAGGATGGAAGGGTTGAAATATCCGTTGGTGCAACGGAGGTAGGGCAAGGTGCAAAAACTGTAATGGTTCAGATTGCTGCAGAAACGTTAGGGCTTTTAGATAAAGATATAGTATTGATAAATGAAGACACATCTAAAACTCCAGATGCAGGAACTGCAGCTGCCTCAAGACAAACCTATAATACTGGAAATGCAGTAAAGATCGCCTGCGAGAATTTAAAAGAAAAAATATTAGATGAGGCTGCTAAAATATTAGGAGTTAATACTAAAGTTGGTTTGTGCATGAAGGACGGATTAATTTATGTTAAATCATATCCTTCAAAAAAGGTAAGCTTTATGGAAATTGGTGAGCTTAATAAAGATCTTCAGGCAGAAGGAGTGTTTACAGCCCATACTACCCAGATGGATGAAAATGGACAGGGAGCTCCCTATTGGCCGTATACCTTTGCATCCTGTGCTGTTGAGGTTGAGGTGGATACTGAAACAGGGGAGGTTTCGATATTAAGGGCAAAACATGTTTTAGATGTTGGCAGAGCGGTTAACCCATCCCTTGTAGAAGGCCAAATTGATGGAGGCTTTGCAATGGGGGTTGGATATGCCCTTATGGAGGATATTGGCCTTAAAGATGGCAAAATGACCAATGGAAGCTTTGAAAAATATATTATTCCAACAGCCTTAGATATCCCTGAAATTGAAAAGGTTCTTATAGAATACCCTGAGGATACTGCACCCTATGGTGCAAAGGGAATTGGAGAACCTGTTATGATTCCTGTTGCACCAGCTATTTTAAATGCAATATATGACGCTATTGGTGTAAGATTTTATGAGATCCCCGTAACCCCTGAAAGGGTATTATTAGCACTTCAAAGTAAAGGGTGATTTGATGTTAGATTTAAAAAGAAGGATAGAAATAGCAAAGGGAAAGGAAAGGGCAGAGCTGGTTTTAAAGAACTTAAAAATAGTAAACGTATTTTCCCATGAAATTATAGAGGGAGATATCGCAATAGAAGATGGGAAAATAGTTGCTATAGGAAGCTATAAAGGAAAAGAGGAAATCGATGGAAAAGGACTATATGCATCTCCTGGCCTTATTGATGGACATGTTCATATAGAATCGTCCCTTGTAACTCCAGGTGAATTTGCAAAGGCAGTAGTTCCTAAAGGAACTACCTGTATAATTGCAGACCCCCACGAGATAGCCAACGTTTGTGGGACAAGTGGAATAGAATATATGCTAAAGGCAAGTGAGAATCTTCCTTTAGATGTCTTTTTAATGTTCCCATCATGTGTTCCAGCAACTCAATTTGAAACTTCTGGGGCTGTCCTTTCAGATGAGGATATAAAAGCCCTTATAGATAATGATAGGATATTAGGCCTTGGGGAGCTTATGGATTATCCATCGGTAATAAGCTGTAATGAAAAGGTCCTTAAAAAGATAAATGCCGCAAGGGGGAAAATTATAGACGGACACGGACCTTCCATTGAAGATAAAGAACTTGCAGCCTATGTGGCAGCAGGGGTAAAAACTGAGCACGAATGTTCAACTACAAAGGAGCTTTTAGATAGATTAAGGCTTGGAATGTATATTTTAATTAGGGAGGGTTCTGCAGCAAGAAACCTTTCTGAACTTATAAAGGCGGTAAACCCATACAATTTAAGAAGATGCCTTTTCTGCACCGACGATAGGCATCCTGAAGATATAATTAAAGATGGACATATTAATAATAATCTTAAGGTTGCTGTTAAAAATGGCTTAGATCCAATTTCTGCAATTGCCATGGCTACATTAAATGCGGCGGAATGCTATGACCTTAAGGGAAAAGGAGCTATATCTATAGGGTATGATGCTGATATAGTTTTATTTAAAGACCTTGAATCCTTTGAGCCGATAATGGTATTTAAAAATGGAAAACTTGTTGCAAAGGATGGAAGACCGTTATTTGATGTTAAAAAGGTTGTAGACAGCAGCGTTTTAAATAGGATAAATATAAAGGATATCAATGAAGATATGTTTAGGCTAAAGCTTAAGGAGGATGTTGCAAATATAATTAAGCTCTTGCCCTTTAGCCTTGTAACAAAAAAGGTGAAAAAGAAGGTGCTTTTAAGGGATAAGGAGTTTAGATGTGAAGACAATGAAGGCCTTTTAAAACTTGCTGTAATTGAAAGGCACAAAGGGACAGGTAATGTAGGCCTTGGCATTGTTGAAGGATTTGGACTTAAGGGTGGTGCCATCGCTACAACTATAGCCCACGATTCCCATAATTTGATTATAATTGGCGATAACGATAGGGATATGGTTACTGCAGCCTTAGAGATTCAAAGGGTAAAGGGTGGAGTAACGGTAGTTTCAAAGGGAGAAGTTTTATCGACATTACCCCTTCCAATTGCAGGGCTCATGAGCGATGATGATATAGAAACGGTAAACCAAAAATTATCGGAGATTATAAAAATAGCCTATGAAAGGCTTAATGTATCTCGGGATTTTGACCCTGTAATGACCCTTGCCTTTTTAGCTCTGCCTGTAATACCAGAGCTAAAATTAACCGATATGGGACTATTTAATGTAATTAATTTTACATTTGAAGTATAAAAAAGCATTTAGGCTGTGCCTAAGTGCTTTTTTATTTTCAAATTATTCATAATTATTGCCACAGAATTGACACAAATAGGCATTAGAATAACAATCAAGAAAGATGAAGGGAGTGTTGAAAATGTTGTTATTAGACATCTTGATCATTGTGGTTTTAGTTTATTTTTGTAAAGGCCATTTTACAAGTCACTCCTCTGCAGGCGAAAAGCTTGACCTAATGCTTGTAAATGGAGAGATAAGCGAAGAGGATTACATAACTAAAAAAAGACTATTAAATAAAATGAGGTGATGATATGCATAGAGGTTTTAAAGGTTTTCCAGGTGTACCGGGATTTTACGGAAGAGGTTTTGAAGGAGGTCTATGGGAAAGAGGCTTTGGATTTCACTGGATAGGACTTTTAATGATGTTGGCTTTAATTCTAGCTGCTGCTGTTATCATTTACTTTTTAATAAGAAGGTATATGATGAACAATAATTTTGCACTTGAAATGTTGAATAAAAAGTTTGTTTTAGGTGAAATAACAGAGGATGAATACTTAAGAAAAAAGGAACTTATATTAGGAAAGAAAATTAAAAAGATATATAAAGAACAAAAAGTAAAGAGTGATATGGCGCAGGATGATTTAAAAATAGATAATGATAATAAAAGAAACGATAACGACAACTAAATTAAGTTCATTTGGACCCCCAAATAAAACCCCACCTTTATAAGAGAAGGTGGGGTTAAAACTTGTGTTAGACTAATTATAGATAGCAATACAAGATGTTATTTGTATAAATATAAGTAAAAATTTGTTACTTTATGTAATGTTAGCCTTAAATTTGCTTCAGCTTCGGTTTTCAAGCTTCTATATGCAGATTGCTGGATTTCATATTTTAATGCTTCTAAAGTTTTTAAGCTTTTTTCTATACTTACACAATTTTGTTTGATTAAGTTATTTTGATCTAGAGTTTTAATTATATAATTTTCTTTTTTATAATCTAACCAATTAACATCAAAGTAATATTGTTTTTCCTTCATTATTGAGTAAGTAAAATCTTTCCATGTATCATATGAAGAATAGTAATTGTTAAGTCTACCTTTGAATGAGTTTTTATTTTGTTTTATTCTATCTAAAAGATCTATTGAATGGGGAGCTTGAACCTCCCACGACTAAAGTCGCGGGATTCCTGCTTCATCAACCTCGTAACCTACTATCTCCACAGGCGTTAATTCGGGTAGTCCCTACCCTAATGTTTTTACTTATGCTATACCTAATATCCTCTTTCCTTCTTTTAATATATTTTTACTTGCATTTACATCTCTATCATGGACTGTCCTACATATTGGACACTCCCACTCCCTTACGTTTAAGTCTTTTACTTCTTCATTTTTATAACCACATACACTACATATTTGACTTGATGGATAAAACATATCTACTTTTACTATTGTTCTTCCATACCATAATGCTTTATATTCAAGCATATTTACAAATTTTGAGCATGCTACATCTGATATGGACTTTGATAGTTTGTTATTTCTTAACATATTCTTAACCTTTAAGTCCTCCAAAATTATAACTTGGTTTTCGTTTATAATTTTAGAGGA
>NZ_JAUONW010000026.1:0-42064 GCF_030546345.1 Caloramator sp. CAR-1 | reverse complement strand
GGGTATTTAGCAAGAATGGAGGAAATTTAAGGGAAATAAGTGTGTTTAAGGAAGATGAAAAAGCCTTCAAGGTAAGTAAGAAGAAAATAAAAGAAGCGATAAGAAAGATAAATAAATCTTCACGTGAAGTTATGAATAATATAACGATATTGAACATAGGGAAAGTAACGCCAATTTACAGGATATTAAAATCAATAAAATATGAAAATATAATTTAAGTTTTTTAAATTTAACAAACGCCTTGAAACTAGCTAATTTAAGGGGTTGTCTATAAAAATTAACCTACAATATCTTGACACTATCGAAGTATATCACAAAAATATATTTGAAAGGAGGATATAATGTAATATAATATATAAAAGAATGCCTAGAAGGAAAAGCTAAAGATAGATACGAAGTAGTTGAGGTGATTATATGAATAGCATTCAGAGCAATTGCCCTGTTTTAATTCCAGAATCAGAAAGAAAACCCTTAGCCGAAATAGAAAGGGCCATAATAACAAAATTTAGGCACAAAATCTATTCACCCTTTGTAAGGGCAATTAAGGATTTTCAACTTATAAAGGATGGAGATAAGGTTGCGGTTGCGATATCAGGGGGTAAAGATAGCCTTCTTATGGCAAAGCTCTTTCAGGAATTTAAAAACCATTCAAAGGCAAAGTTTGAAGTTGAGTTTATAGTTATGGACCCAGGATACCATCCCGATATTAAAAAGCTTCTTATAGATAATTTAAATTATTTAAACATTCCTGCCCACATATTCGATGGGAAGATATTTGAAGTTGTAGACAGAATTGCCAAGGACTATCCTTGTTACATGTGTGCAAGGATGAGAAGGGGAGCTTTATATAATAAGGCCAAGGAGATTGGGTGTAACAAGCTTGCCTTAGGTCACCATTATAATGATGTTATTGAAACAATCCTTTTAAACGTTTTATACTCAGGGAATTTTAAAACCATGATGCCTAAATTAAAGGCACAAAACTTTGAAGGGATGGAACTTATAAGGCCTATGTATTATATTGAAGAGCGTTATATAGAGCAGTTTACAAAATACGCAGGAATATGGCCTTTAAATTGTGCCTGCATGGTGGCTGCTAAGAAAATAGGAAATAAGAGATATGAAATTAAAGAGCTTATAAATAACCTTAAAAAGGACTTTGAAGACGTTGAAAAGTCGATATTTAAGGCAGCTCAAAACGTAAATCTAGATAGCATAATAGGTTGGCAAAAGGGAGGACAAAAGTATTCCTTTCTAGATTTTTATGACAAAGAATGATTGACGTATATAATTTTAAAGTGTATCATATAATTAACTGAATAAAAATTTGCCGATCGCTAGGGGAGCCACGTGCTGAGAGGAAGGCATAGCCTTCGACCCTTAGAACCTGAACTGGGTAATGCCAGCGAAGGGAAGCGAAGCCTAACTCCTTTTGCGTCGGCTAAAAGGAGGTTTTTTTATGCAATTTTTAAACATCTTTAAAAGCATTTCAAAAATAACATTGACTTCTTGGGTTTTAATTATTATCTTGGTAGGTATTGGACTAGCTATGTCAAGATCCAAGGAAAAGATGTCGGCAAAGAAACTTACCTATGCAAGCCTTTTAATTGCCATGTCCTTTGTTTTATCCTATATTAAATTTCTGCAGATGCCCCAGGGAGGGACAATAACCCTAGGCAGCATGATTCCAATAATGCTTTTTGCTTATATTTTTGGCTATAAGGATGGACTTATTGCTGGTGCTGCCTATGGAATATTGCAGTTTATTCAAGACCAGTATATAGTTCATTGGGCACAGGTTATAGTAGATTATCCCCTTGCCTTTGCTGCCCTTGGGCTTGCAGGACTTTATAGAAAAAACTTTAGCATAGCTTTAATAATAGGTGGAATTTCAAGGATGATTTTTCATATAATATCTGGGGCTATTTTCTTTGCAAGCTATGCACCGGAGGGGATGAACCCGCTATGGTATTCAATTGTTTATAACATAAGTTATTTAGGGCCGGATCTTTTACTTTGCCTTTTAATATCCTTAGTTCCTCAATTTAAAAATGCCATAGAAAAGATAAAGCAGCAAGCCGTAAGCTAAAAAACTCCTCTAGGACACCTAGAGGAGTTTTTATTACATAGATTGAGTTTTTGAAGCGTTTTTATTAGCAAGTCTTGTAAAGAATACTAATACATATCCTAAAATTATTAGGATTACAGGACCACCATAGGTCTTAAAGATTAGGATTGCAGCTTCCTTTGTAGTTTCTGATCCCATTACATAGTCAAGTCCTGCACCGAAGAATCCTGCAATGCTTAAGATAAGAGCTATCCATGAGAAAATCATAGCCGTTGTGTTGGACTTAAAGAATGTAAATGGAGCTTCTTTACCTTTTAATCTAAATACTATATACGCTGCAATTAAAACTATATAAGGAACAACAAGCGATAACGATGAAAGGTCAGTTAATATTCTAAAGAAGGCATCGATTGAGTCAAGTCCTAATAGTGGGACTATAATCATTATGATAACAAGGGCACATTGAGCCCAAAGAGCCTTCTTTAATGTTCCGTTTTCATCCTTTTCAGTTAAGAATTTTGGGAAGGTTCCCTCTGGAACTTCAGCAAACATAGCCCTAATTGGTGATTCAATCCATACAATATATGCAGCGATAGATGTTATAGTAAGGATAGCTGCATATATTTGAACTACAATCTTGCCGTTTATTCCAAAGTTTTGTGCAAGTGTCTGATATACCACATAACCTGCGTTCTTAAGGTTAGCCTCTTGAAGAGCTTCAGGTGATATAACAAGGCATACAGCAACAGAACCTATAACGTAAGCTAAAGCTATAAGAACAGTTGCGATGATAACTGCCTTTGGGAATGTCTTCTTTGGATTATCAACGTCTTTAATATAAGTTCCTGCAACTTCAGCACCGGCAACAGCAAAAAGAAGCCATGAGAAGGTTGCAAAATAGCCTGTATCAAACTTTGGAATGGTGTTTTCAACTGTAAATTGAGTTGCTGAGGGTTTACCAACCAAAAGCCCAACAAAGGCAAAGAGAATAAATACTACTGTTGCTGCAATAGTGAATTTTCCACCAAAGTCAGCAAGCTTTGAGAACTTCTTAACTCCTGTTGTTGCGATATAAGTTAGTATTATTGCAAGAATAACGCTCAAGTAAGGAAGAAGATATGCGTTTTGGTCATTGAATCTGTTTTCACCAAATATTGCCCATGAAGTTGAAACTGGTATCCTTGCAAAAACCATTTGTAGATAAAATAAATTAGCAACGAAGTAGGACCATGTTCCAATGAAGGCCCACTTTGGACCAAGAACGCTCTCAATCCAAGTATAAATTCCGCCTTCCTTATCTTGGTTTGCTGATGCAAGTTCTGCCATCATAATTGATAATGGGAAGAAGAATAACAATGATACCAATACCCATGATGGAATCGCAGCAGGTCCAAGTGCAACAGCGTTGGTAGTTATGTTACCAAATCCAAAGGTTGGAACGAAGGTAAGCATAACCAAAGTCCAAAGTCCTAATTTTTTAGCATTGCTCATAATAAGACCCCCCTTTATACATTTGATGCATAAATATTGATAAGTTAATTATCTATGAAAAGAGGTGAATAGTCAATAACAAAATTTTAGCAAAATTTTAAAAACGGTGCCAGGCACCGTTTTATTTTATGATATTCTGAACAAATTTTGGAATATTAAAGGAGGATTCTAATATTTCTTTTGAGACATATTTTGTATCTATATCATTAACTTTATTTATCTTATCATATTTTTTTGAACCGATCGTAAAGCTCCAAAATCCTCCGGGATAAGTTGGAACTGTTGCGATGGAGATTTTAACTATAGGGAATATGTTTTTTAATTTTTTATATGTTGCCCTAAAAATATCAGGATACAAAATAGGAGATTCGCTTTGGCAGGCCATTATTCCATCTTCCTTGAGGGCATTGTAAACATCCCTATAAAAATTTTCGCTAAATAAAACTTCAGCAGGGCCAATTGGGTCCGATGAGTCTACGATTATTATGTCATATTCATTTTCCTTTTCCCTTACAAACTTTGCACCGTCTTCAAATATAAAGTTAACTCTTTCATCCTTTAAATCCTTTGAAATTTCCTTGAGATATTCTAAGGATGCTTTTACAACATCTTCATCTATTTCAACAACATCAATTCTTTCAACAGGATATTTAGTCGCCTCAAAGGCTGCCCCTAAGTCGCCTCCCCCTATTATAAGAACATTTTTTGGATTTTCATGCATGCTAAGGGGAACATGGGAGATCATTTCGTTGTATATGAAGCCATCCCTTTCGGTTGTCTGAACCACGCCATCTATTACAAGCATTTTACCAAAATCATAGGAGTTAACTATATATATGTCTTGGAATTTTGATCTTTTAGAGTAAAGTATATCTTTGACTTTGTAGGAAATCTTTAAGCTATCCCTGTCTACTTCTTCAAACCAAATCTCATCCCCTACTTTTTTGAAAAATCCATCCATCTTCATCAGCTCCTTTCCTACATATTTTTTATTATTAACAAATATTAGCTATTTTATAAAAGGCAATAAAAATAGCACTATATATTGATGATATCAATATATAGTGCCAGAAAACAGTTTATTTTATAACGCTGAATATATCGTTAACATTTATATTAATTCCTAATGATGATTTAACAATCATATTTTTTGTATAAATATTTGAAGATAAATATTTTCCGTTTGTATTTGTGCTATAAACTATAATTTGCTCTTCCCTTATGTCGACTATCCAATATTCAGGAACGTTGAATTTTTCATATATCTTCAACTTTAGGCCTTTGTCTCTGTATTCAGTGGCATAGGATAGAATCTCTATTATTAATTTTGGTATTCCCTTGTATTTTGAACCTTGAAATTTGTCGTCACAACAAACCATGACATCGGGTTGAAATTCATATTTTTCTTCGTTACTTTCGAATACAACTGCAACGTCGCTTGTAAAAACATCGCAGGATTCAAATCCTAAAAATTTTATTAGTTCACTTGCAATTTTATTTTTTACTCTATCATGATTAGGGTGAACAGGAGTCATAAGATATATATAACCATTATCATATTCCAATTTATTTGGATTCTCATTTTGTATTTTTTCAAATTCTTCATAGGATACGTATTCGTAAATTCTGGCTTTATCGCCCATGCAACTCACCCCTTAAGTTAATTATACCAAAAAAAGAATAAAAATAAAGGGTGATGGACTCACCCTTTATTTTACATATTTTTTCTTTATATCCTTCCAAATATCAGCACCTTCAATGCCCCATTTTTCAGGTTCAAATACTGGATCAAGCCCCTTTGCCTTTTGTTCTTCATAATCCTTTAATGTTGCAAGGGCTGGCTTTTGGAGTATTATTATTGCAATGATGTTGAGCCAAGCCATTATACCAACACCAAGGTCACCAAGGGCCCAAGCAAAGGATGCTGTTCTTATAGTTCCATAGAAGGCTGATGCTAAAAGAACTACTCTTAATACATTGATCAAAGTTTTTCTAAGCTTTTCATCGTTTATAAGGTATGCAAGGCTTGTTTCTGAATAGTAGTAGTATGCCATAAGTGTTGTGAAGGCAAAGAAGAATAGAGCAATTGCAACAAATGCTGCACCAAAGGATGGGAAGAGAGTCTCAACGGCCTTTTGAGTAAAGGCAGGTCCGTATTGAACACCTGGTAAGTTTTCAACGAAGAAACCGCCACCTGGCTTATGAACGTTGTATTTTCCAGTTATAAGGATCATAAATGCAGTTGCTGAACATACGAATAAGGTATCAACATAAACTGAAAATGCTTGAACTAAACCTTGTTTTGCAGGGTGTGAAACTTCTGCAGCTGCAGCTGCCATAGGGCCTGTTCCTTGACCTGCTTCGTTGGAGTATACACCTCTTTTTACTCCCCAAGATATAGCTGAACCCAAAAGACCACCAAAGGCAGCATCAAGACCAAAGGCATTTTTGAATATTAAAGCTAAAACGCTTGGAAGCTGATTGATGTTTACGATTACAATAATTAATGAAACTATTATATAACCAATAGCCATAAATGGAACTATAACTTCTGCAGCTTTACCGATTCTCTTTACACCACCGAATATAATAAGTCCAAGAAGAGTAATTACAACAATACCAGTTATATATGGCTTAATACCAAAGGCGTTATTTATACTTTCACCGATGTTATAAGCTTGGACACCTGGCAGTAATAGACCACAGGCTATAACCGTTGATGCAGCAAATAAAACTGCATACCATTTCATCTTAAGTCCCTTTTCAATATAATATGCAGGGCCTCCTCTGTATTGTCCGTCTCTTTCTTCCTTATAAATCTGTGCAAGAACCGATTCAACGTAAGCTGAACCTGCACCGAGGAAGGCGATAGCCCACATCCAGAAAACTGCACCAGGACCACCCATTGCAATTGCCGTTGCAACACCGGCTATATTACCTGTCCCAACACGTCCTGCAACTGCCATTGCAAAGGCTTGGAAGGAAGTTACACCTCTTTCGGAGTCTTGACCGCCAAGAAGATACTTAACCATGTCTTTGATATGTCTTACCTGGAAGAATCTCATTCTGAGTGAGAAGTAAAGTCCAACTAGAAGACAAAGATAGATAAGTGCCTTACTCCATACAAGACCGTTTAGGAAGTCGACAAATTGTGCTAGATTCATTCAAAAACCCCCTCTTTACTTTAGTTTGATATTAAAATTTTAACATATGGAATGAATAATATCAATAAAAATAATTCAAAATTTATAAAATTCTAAAAATTGTTATAACTTTAACAATACGGACAAGCTCTGAATTTACAAGAATTTCTTGATTTGTTATTCGTTTTTTCTATGCAAGATATAGAATATTTCTATTCATGAAGAAAATGGAAATAAAAAAGGCTGTTTAATTGTAAACAGCCTAATAAAGTTCCATTTCAAATATTTTTTTAATTTCCTCTAAATTTCTAGTTTTAGAAAGTGCAACTATTAGCTTAATTCGTGCCTTTTGCCCGGGAAGGTTATCACCGAATATTACTCCGATGTTTCTTAAATTTTTTCCACCACCTACATATCCATAAGAATCTAAAACCCTTCCCTGGAAGCACCTTGATACTACGACTACGGGGATGTTTCTATCTATTGCTCTTTTTATTCCATCAACCATTAGTGGGGGGACGTTACCCCTTCCCATGCCTTCTATTACAAGCCCATCAATTCCCCTTTCAATACAATAATCGATGTAGGAGGAGTCCATTCCTGTTACTGCCTTTATAAGTTCAACCTTTGCATTTACATTTTCAATATCGATATATTGGCTTTTCTTTGTATTTCTATAAAATATTACTTTATTGCTGTCTACGATTCCTATTGGTCCTAAATTTGGTGATTGGAATGCGTTTAAACTCATGGAATTTGCCTTTGTAACTTCGCTTGCTAATAGTAGCTCGCTGTTAAAGCATACTAAAACTCCTCTTCCTTTAGCTTCCTCTGATATAGCCGTGCAAATGGAGGCTGCAAGATTATGTGGCCCATCGTATCCAAGCTCAGAGCTATTTCTCATGGCACCAGTTACAATAACAGGTTTTTCAGAGTTTAAGGTAAGATCTAAAAAGTATGCTGTCTCTTCTAGTGAATCCGTCCCATGGGTTACTACAACACCTGTAATATCCTCCCTATCTAAAAGATTTTTTATAAACTTTGAAAGCTCAAGCATCTTTTCGGGAGTCATATGGGGACCTGGAAGATTTGAAAAGGTATGGGGCTCAATCTCTGCATAACCTTCAATTCCAGTTACCATAGCAAGGATTTCTTCTGCCGAAAGGGTTGGGACAGCTGCCTTTATCCTTGGGTCAACCTTCATAGATATGGTTCCACCGTTGAATACTATTGCGACCTTTTTCATAAAAATCCTCCTTTAGGTGATAGGCACTTAATTTTTATATACAATATTTTAATATAAGCTATATTATATGCCCATGTCAGTCTAATTTTATTATACAATAAATTAAACAAAATAAGAATAGATAATATTTGGAATAGGGGGTTGTAAAATTAACAAAATTATTTTACAATATTTATATACCCCACCGGGGGAAGGAGGAATACAATGCGAGATATAACATTTGGAATAGTATTTTTAGAAGGTGTTGCTTCATTTTTATCCCCATGTTTTTTGCCTTTGCTTCCTGTATATCTTGCCTATCTTTCGGGGGAGGCTAAGGAAAGAAGGATACTTAGAAATTCTTTCTCCTTTATATTAGGTTTTACTGTAATTTTTGTCCTTTTAGGCGCCACTGCAAGTGGTATAGGTAAATTTTTATTATCCCATAGGGAAGCATTTAATAAAACCTTAGGAATTTTAATAATTATAATGGGACTTTTTTACCTAGATATAATTAAGTCAAGTTTTTTGATGATGGAAAGAAAATTTGAGTTTAATTTTAAAGGAGAGGGATTTTTAAAGGGATTTTTGCTGGGCGTGGGTCTTGCCTTTGGATGGACACCCTGTATAGGACCAATTTTGGCATCAGTCCTTGCCATTGCTGCCAGCAAAAGTTCGCTTATATATGGTATGGTTTTGCTTTTAGTTTATTCTTTAGGAATTGCAGTTCCCTTTATAATTATGGCCTATTTAATTCAAAGGTTTAATATAAAAACTGGTGTATTAATGAAAAAAGTAAAATATGTTAAAATAGTTGCGGGGATAATAATGATAACAACAGGCATTATGCTCTTTACGGGATACTTTGAAAGATTATCGAGTTTTCTATGGAGGTTGTGATTATGAATAGAAAGACCATTCTCATTAGTATAATAATCATTCTTATAGTTGCTATTGGAATTAGCTTTAAGCTATATAAACCACAAAAACAGACTGAAGACAATACCATTACAAATGAAGATACAATAAAAACTGAGGGAAACTTTGCCTCAGATTTTTCCCTTGAAAACCTTAATGGCAAAACTATAAAGCTCTCTGATTATAAGGGGAAGGTAATAGTTTTAAACTTCTTTGCAACATGGTGCCCGCCATGCAAAGCAGAACTTCCCGGGTTTGTAAAGATGGTGGATGAATATAAGGGTAAGGATGTTGAGTTTGTTTTTGTGGATATTGGAGAGGATAACAAAACAGTAGAGAGCTTTTTAAAGGCTAATTCCTATAACATAGTTCCCCTTATGGACTTTGATGGGAATGTTGCTAATATCTATGGCGTTCGAGGTATTCCAACCACCTTTATAATCGACAGAAACTTTGAAATAATAAACCAGCATGTTGGATACATGGATGAGGGAACGCTAAAAGATTTAATAGATTCTACATTGAATAAGTAAAATTAGGCTCCACTTTACAGGTGGGGCTTTTTATGTTAAAAAAATATTATTAAGTTATTTAAGTTAATGGAAAAATTTGAAAATGTCAAAAAGTCAAAATGTCAAGAGGCAGGCACTTGAGGTGATAGAATGTTAAAGGATGGAGAAAGAATAGATGATTTACAGCTTGAGGGCCTAAAGATAATTCAAAACCCTAGTTGGTTCTGCTTTGGTATAGATGCGGTTCTTTTATCGGATTTTGCAAAGGCAAGGCATAAGGAGAGGGTTGTTGATCTTGGAACAGGAACAGGGATTATCCCTCTTTTAATGCATGGGAAATATAAGCCTAGCAAAATAATAGGGGTTGAAATTCAAAGGGAAGTTGCCGATATGGCAAGAAGAAGCGTTGAGTTAAATAATCTTTCAGATAAAATAGAAATATTTGAAGGGGATATTAAGGACTGCTTTAATGCACTTGGGGTTAATTCCTTTGATGTTGTTGTTACAAATCCTCCTTATAAAAAATCATCAACAGGTCTTACAAATCCGGAGGATAAAAAGGCGATATCCCGCCATGAGATACTTGTAAATCTTGATGAGGTTATTTTTTCTGCATCAAGACTTTTAAAGGGATATGGAAGACTTTATATGATTCACCGCCCTGAGAGGCTAAAGGACATAATATTAAGCCTTCATAATAATAAGTTTACTCCAAAGAGGATAAGGTTTGTTCATCCAAGTTTTAACAAACCACCAACGATGGTTTTAATTGAAGCAGTTAAAGCTGGTGGAGATTTTTTAAAGATCGAGGCACCCTTATACGTATATGATGATAAAGGAAACTACACCGAAGAAATTTTAAAGATTTACGGGATAAAATCTTAAATCTTAAGTGCCAGGCACTTAAAAAGGAGGTCGAAAGATGTCGGGGGAGATTTATCTTGTTGCAACTCCTATTGGGAATTTAGGCGATATTACACTAAGGGCTCTTGAAGTTTTAAAGGAAGTTGATTTTATAGCAGCGGAGGATACAAGGCAGACCCTGAAACTGCTTAACCATTTTGGCATAAAAAAGCCCCTTATAAGCTATCATGAACACAACAAATACGAAAGCGGAGAAAAGATTATAAAAAGAGTTCTTGAAGGCGAAAATATGGCCCTTGTTACGGATGCAGGAACGCCTGGAGTATCTGATCCAGGTGAGGCCCTTGTCAAAATGGCCATTGAAAAGGATATAAAGGTTTCCTTAATTCCTGGGCCAACTGCCTTTGTTTATGGTCTTGTGGTGTCTGGACTTAATACATCAAGATTTGTATTTGAGGGCTTTTTGCCGGTAGATAAAAAGGGGAGAAAAGAAAGACTTAATGCTCTTTTAAACGAGGAGAGGACTATAATTTTTTATGAAGCACCCCATAAATTAATAAGGACTTTGGAGGATCTTTATAAAACCTTTGGAGATAGAAGGATCGCCCTTTGCAGGGAACTTACTAAAAAATATGAAGAAATAATAAGATGCACTTTAAGTGAGGCCATTGAAATATTTAAAGAAAAAAAGCCTTTAGGAGAATTTGTTCTTGTAATGGAAGGGCTTTCAAAGGAAGAGGCTAAAAAAAGGCAAGAGGAAAGTTTAAAGGAAATATCCATAGAAGAGCAGGTTAAATTATATATGGAGGATGGACTTTCTAAAATGGATGCAATAAAAAGGGTGGCAAAGGAGAGGGGATTATCAAAGTCGGAGGTTTACAGAAGGGTCCTTGACTTATAATCAAAAAGGCATGCAGCATATTTGGGGGGCTTGCTGCATGCCAAATAAAAGGGGATTACTTGTCTGCTTTTAATTCTTCTAAACAATTTTTGCAAATGTTTTTGCCCTTGTAGTTTATAACATCCCTTGCGTCTCCGCAGAAGATGCAAGCTGGTTGATATTTCTTTAATATAATATGTTCTCCATCTACATAGATTTCAAGGGCGTCCTTTTCTCCTATTTCTAATGTTCTTCTAAGTTCGATTGGAATAACTATTCTACCAAGCTCGTCTACTTTTCTTACAACACCTGTTGACTTCATTTTTTCTCCTCCTATCAACAATATTCGACACTTTCTAATTAAATAATAACAGCATTCCCATTATTAGTCAATAGAGTAAAAGAAATTTTTACTAAAAATTAAAAGTTATTTTTTGAACAAAATAGGAATAACTTAACATTTTTTAAAATTTTAGTTTTGGTATAATTATATTGAGGTGGTATTATGTTTGAAGGCTTTAAAGTAAAACTTTCAGAGATAAATGAAAGGCTAAAAGGACAAGTTGAAAGGGTAAGCAAGAGGGAAGTTGAATCCATTATAAATGATTTTAGCAATAAGTTTAAGTTAAAAAGATTGTCGGATGAAGATATAAAGAAAGTAACTAAAGGTTTTGGAATAATAGGTGTTGATGGTTCTATAAATAACTTTGGTGGACTTTATCCCCATTACATATCGATAGTCCAAGCCCTTGCAAAATCCACATTAAATGAAAGTTATTTTCTTCAGGATGTTTATGCCCCTTTATTTGAAGATGAGGACGGCCAACTTAAAGACGAACAAAGAAGAAGATCAAGAATGTCAAGGCTAGAGCTTGAGGCTGCCTCCTATGCAGTGGAAAATTTTAAGTCGGATATAATCCTTTTGGATGGTTCCTTAATGCACTATGGGATAGATTGTCCAATAGAGTGGCAGGATTTAAAGGAAAAGGCAATAAAAAAAGGGAAAATCCTTATTGGAGTTGCGGAGGAGGTTAAGACAAAGGATATAGCAGAAAAGATAAGGGAAAGATTAAGTTTTTCTTCTGTTGTTTATGATAGAGAGGTTTTATTTGGACTTTTAAATGAAGGGGAAGTCCTAGAGATTACAGAGATTAAAACGGAAAAAACTCAAAAGGGAATTAAAACTCTTTATGGAAGGTTTTCAAAGGATCCACAGGTTATAGGGCTTGACTTTTTAGAGGAGCAGTTTGAAGAGGCAGTTAAGTATTTGGATCTTTTATATACACTAACCCCAAGGGATGGGAGGGGAATCCCCCTTTGGCTTGATATAGTTGATAAGGATGTTAAGGTTACCGATGACATGGTAAAGGCTTTGGTTGAGACGTATATAGACAGAGATATAAGGGAGAGGTTTTTTAATCCAAAGAGAAATAAAAGATAAGGAGGTTTACTATGCAGGTTGCAGGAATTACAAATCAGCAGGAGGTTTTTGTTGTATCTAAGGACAAACCCTTTAAGATAAATCAAATTTTGATTATAGAGGATAAGCTTCAGGGAACCTTAAGGGGAGAGGTTGTTGAAACAACATCCTATAACAAGTTCGTTCCCCTTAATATAAACGGGGAAATGGCGGATGGTAATATTTTAGCTTCCCTAAAGAATTTAGGCTACGAGATAGATGAAAATACTATCTACATAGCAAAGGTAAGGCTAATCCAGGAGGCCATGTATCCTGTAACAACGGGAAGCAAGGTAAGATTTCCAAAATTCAATGAGGTAAAGGACCTTCTTGTAAAGTGCAAGGATAGTGGGCTTGTGTTAGGGGTTATAAAAAGCACGGAGGAGCTTTTAGATACAATAGATGAAGACCTTGAGGACCTTTTTTGCACTTTGGAGAATGGGAAAATTACAAATCAAAATGGCGTCCCCTTTATATTCGATATAAAATCCATGAATCAGTATCCCCATATAGGGATATTTGGAGGTTCAGGCTCAGGAAAGAGCTTTGGAATGAGGGTTATTTTAGAGGAGATTATGAAGCTTAATATCCCAACGGTTGTTTTAGACCCCCATTATGAGATGGACTTTTCTAAAAAAAGCGATCTTCACTCTAAGTATTCCTTCGATTTTAATGATAAGTTTTTATGCTTGCAGATAGGAAGCGATATTGGGGTAAAATTCCAAGACCTTTCAACAAGGGACCTTATAAATTTAATTTCAGCTGCTGCGGCAGGAACTTTAACGGAGGCTATGTCCAGCGTAATAGAAAGGATGCACAAGTTTAAGGATACCTATTTTTCCTTCGAAAGAAGATTGTCCCTTTTAAAGGAGGCCTTTGAAATAGGAAATGAAGCGAAGATAAACAGGCTCCTTGAGGATGCTAAGTCAAGGGGTGATGATGAGGACGTTAGAAGGTATGAGGAAATGCTGGAGGTTTTTAGCGAATATAAAACAGTTCCAGCCCAATCTTTAAACGGAGTTTTATGGAGGCTTCAAAGGCTCTACAGGGATGGTCTATTTACAAGGGATATTAAGGATGTGGAAAATGGACTTTTAAACGGAAAGACAATAGTAGTTCAAGGCCCTATAAAGCTTTTAAATGTATTTTCCACATACCTTATAAGCACCCTTTATTATAAAAGAAGAGAATACAGGGATGCAAAGCAAAAAGGAGAGGCTGCGGACTTTTTCCCACCCTTTATCCTTGCCTTTGACGAGAGCCACAATTTTGCACCTAAAGGCTATGAAACGCCTTCAAAGTCAATTATAAAAGAAATCGCTCAAGAGGGAAGAAAATACGGTGTATTTTTAATCCTTGCCACCCAAAGGCCAGCTCTTTTGGATGAGACTATAACGGCACAGCTTAATACAAAGATAGTATTTAGAACGGTAAGGGCTTCAGATATAGATATTATTAAAGAGGAAACTGATATAACAAGCGAAGAGGCAAAGCGTTTGCCATATTTAACTTCGGGGGATGCCTTTGTATCCTCTGCAATAATGGGAAGAACTATTCCAATAAGGTTTAGAATGGCTATAACAACAACCTGCCATGGTGAAAACCCCTTTGATGAGCTGGATGAGGCTTTGAATAAGAAATATGAAGATGCTTATAATAAGATAAAAAGACATTTTCCTATATCACCGGCTGACCTTACTAGAGTTTTAAGTGAAGTTGGAAGTGATTTAGCACCCAACGTTGAAGCCTTTAAAATAATCCTTGATAAACTAGTTGAAAAGGGATACGTTGAAGTTAAAAATTCACCCTTTGGAGCATTTTATATGGATAAAAAATAGCAATACTATAAAAGTTACTTGGTTTAGCCCCGTGAAGGATTTCCCAGGCATTCGCTCATTTCGCTAAGCAATTCTAAGCTTTTCTTTGTTTTCAAAAGTCCTACCCTCATGAGCCGACCTCCATGTCGGCCATTCGGCTCTGCACGTCCGTGTGCAGAATTACGGACTTTTGAAAAGTCGAAAAGCAAGAATTGCTAGAGCTTATGAGAGATGCTCTTTTGAAATCCATTCACGGGGCTCTTGAAAAGTTAGTCTCATGGAAATGGTATGTCTACAATTTTAAAGTAGGAGGTTGAATATGAATATAATTGGAGAAGTTTATGATTTTTTAAAGGAAAAGGATGTAAAAGCTTTTTTAGTAGGTGGGGCAGTTAGGGATATAATTTTAGGATATAAGTTATCTGACATAGATATTGCTGTAGATAAGGATTTTTTATCCCTTGCTGAGGAGTTTTCAAAGGAAAAGGGTGGGCACGTATTTTTGATGCATGAGGATGTTGCAAGGGTTGTAATAGGCGATTTTACGATAGATTTTTGCAGGATGAAGGGGAAAACAATAGAAGAGGACCTTAAAAAAAGGGATTTTACGATAAATGCCATTGCAAAAAGTTTAAAGGATGATAAGATAATAGATATTTTAGGAGGTATTAAGGACTTAAAGGATGGAATAATTAAGGTTGTTTACCCTGATGCCCTTTTAGATGATCCGTTAAGGATGTTAAGGGCCTTTAGATTAAAGGCAAAACTCAATTTTAAGATCGAAGAGAATACGTTAAATCTTATAAAGAAAAACTATAAGAGGATAAATGAGGTTTCCGGCGAAAGAATTAGGGATGAAATATTTAAAATATTAGATGGCGAAAAGTCTTATCAGATATTAAGGGAGCTTGATGAAGTTTCACTTTTATCTGAAATATTTCCTGTATTTAAAAGGATGAAGCTGGTTGGCAAATGTAAATACCATACCGTTGACTCCTTTACCCATTCTATGTTCTCTTTAAAAACCTTTGAGGATATGATTGATAATGTTTTAAAAACAAAGCATGGTGAAGATATAAAAAGGCATTTAGAAGAGGATATGTCAGGAGTAAAAAGAAAAACCGTATTAAAGCTTGCAACCCTACTGCATGATATTGGAAAACCTAAGGCTTATAAGAAGGAAGGGGAAAAGATAACCTTTAAGGGACACGATGTAACGGGTTATGAGGAGTTTCAGGATATAGATAAAAGATATAATTTTTCTAAAGAGCAAAGAAGTCTTATTACAGCCGTGATAAAGGGCCATATGAGGATACTTGGACTTTTTAAAGTGGGGGCAACCGATAGGGCCCTTTATAAGCTCATTAGGGATTTTGAAAATAATACCCTTGATGTCATATTGGCCTCCCTCTTTGATGTTACTGCAACAAGACTTTTATTAGATGAAAGTGGTGAAAGGGAAAGATATTTTAACTTTTGTATGGAATTAATCGACAGGCTCTATAAAAAGAAGGAGCTTCCTAAAAAACTGGTATCGGGGGAGGATGTAATAAAACTTACAGGCCAAAAGGGAAGATTTGTTGGAGAAGTCTTAGACGCCCTACATGAGGAGGTCTTCTTAGGCAATATAAGAACAAGGGAGGAAGCGATAGATTTTATTAAGAATAATTATGCCAGGTAATATTGCCTGGCATAATTAATATTCTATATCCTCAATTCCTGCGAATATCTTTTCTAAATCTATTACTAAATCCTCAAATATGCTCACCCTTATTTTATCAGTAGATGTATAGTAGGATGCTTTTTTAAAGGATTTATCTTCACCTAATATGTGGGCAAATACGGTTTTATTTATAGGATCTACTATCCAGTATTCCTTTACTCCTGCTTTTTCATATAAGAAGTATTTATCCTGCAGGTCTATTTTCTTTGTTGCAGGAGATAATATTTCCACTATCATATCAGGGATACCAAGGCAGCCGCGTTTATCGATTTTGGATTTATCGCAAATAACTGATATATCAGGCTGAACGACATTTTCTATATCTTCATCCCTTTCATTGTTTAAAGGAATTCTTACATCAAAAGGAGCAGCAAAAACAAGGCATTCTTTATCAATTAAATAGTTAAATATATATCCGAAAATTCTACCGGAAATTAGCTGATGAAGGCTTGATGGGGAAGGTGCCATACAATAGGCAATACCATTTATAATTTCCCATCTAAAATCGTCCTTCCATGTTAAATAGTCTTTGTATTTGAACTTTTCTTGTTTTTTCGCTGCTTCACCCATTAAAATCACTCCTAATGTATTTTATATATATTATAATGCACAAATTAGGAAAAATTAATAGAATTATGTATAAAATATTAGGCTACCCTGAATTTGAGGTAGCCTAATATTCTATGGTATCTTTATTACTTGCTTGTATTTTGATTTAATCTGTATCCCAATCCTGCACCTTTGCCTAAACCATTTCTTAAGCCCTTTCCTTGACCTCTACCTTGCCCAATTCCCATTCCTTGACCGAATCCTACACCGTATTTTTGTCCTATTTTCGCATTGCCGCTTCCGTCACATGTAGCTTGATTATTTTTTATAGCATTATAAATTTCATCAGCTTGAGCCTGTGTTAAAACGCCTGATTTTACTTTTGCATCAAGAATTTCCTTTTTTACCTTTAACATTTCTGATTTAAACTCATCAAGCTTTCCAGCTTCCTTTGCAATAGTGCCGTATGTCTTTCCTGAAAGCCTTTCTTGATATAAAGCGTCAGTGCTCTTTCCAGTAAGTTTAGACACGATATCAACTGGTCTTGATGCAGCAAAGGCAAGGGCTGTTGAGCCGATTAAAGTTGTAGCGGCAAGTGCCACCAAAAATTTTTTCATCTTCATAAAATCAACCTCCTTGATTTATCTTATGGTTTTATTATAGGCTCTATTTTTGATGACATTATGTTGCTAATGTGTAGATTTTGTGAAGATAATTCAAAAGAAGTAGAATTTGTATTATGATATTCTTAGGGGTGATGATATGAGTAGTATCCTTTTAGTTGAGGATGAAGAAAGATTAAGGAAGGTTTTAAAGCTTTACCTTGAAAAGGAAGGCTTTAAAGTTGAAGAAGCTGAGGATGGAGAAGAGGCTTTAGAAAAGTTTGCAGAAAATGTCTATGATATTTTAATACTTGACGTTATGCTCCCTAAAAGGGATGGCTGGAGCGTCCTAAGGCAGATTAGAAAAAGAAGCGATGTTCCAGTCATAATGCTCACTGCAAGGGGTGAAGAAGATGATAAAATATTTGGCTTTGAGCTTGGTGTGGATGATTATGTTGTAAAGCCTGCAAGCCCAAGGGAAATCGTTGCACGGGTAAAGGCGATTTTAAAAAGGGTAAATAGGAAAAGTAGTGATATTCTTCAGGATTTTATAGTTGATAAAGCTGCAAGGGAAGTTTATGTGATGGGTGAGAAGGTGGAATTAACCCCAAAGGAGTTTGACTTGCTATTATATTTATATGAAAGGCCAAATGTTGCTTTATCTAGAGAACAAATATTAAATGCTGTATGGGGTTACGATTATTTTGGTGACCTTAGAACTGTTGATACACATATAAAAAACTTAAGGGAAAAGCTTGGTGAATATAGAGAATACATTGAGACTGTAAGAGGATTTGGATATAAATTTGAGGTGAAAAAATGAAGGGAATAAGGTTTAAACTTCTTATATACACAAGCCTTCTTTTAACTTTGCTTTTGCTTGCAAATTACCTTCTTCAGGGCAACTTGATTACAAGATTTTACTCAATTAACGAGAGGAATAAATTAATTAATTATGCAAAAGAAGTATCTGAATATTATCCTGAAGATATAATCAAAATGAAAGATGCTGCCCTAAGTGTTGCAAGAGCAATAGGAGGAAGAGTTAGCATATTTGATAAAAAAGGAAATATGATTTTTCAAAGCGGTAATTATATGTATGGAAGGACATCGAAAATAGAAGTTCAATATTTAAAAGAGGTTTTAAGAGGTAAGGTTGTTTATACAACAGATGAGATAATGCTAAGGCAAAGTCAGCTAATTACCCTTGGTTATCCAATGAAGGATGGGAAAGATTATGGGGCAGTATTTATCCATATTCCTTCTTTTAGTGTAAAAAACGATGTTGCAAGATTAAAGGGGCAATTTACAACGCTTTTAATATTAGCGCTGATAATTTCAATGGCAGGAGCATTTATATTAAGCAGTATATTTACAAATCCAATACTAAAAATCAAAGAAGCGGCAGAAAAAATATCAAAGGGTGAATATAAAACAAGGATTGATTTAAATTCAAAGGATGAAATAGGAGAACTTGCAAATACTATAAACGACATGGCTGCAAGTTTAGAGAAAACTGAAAAATTAAGACGTGAATTTATTGCAAATGTAACCCACGAGTTTAGGACTCCCCTTGGTATTATTAAAGGATACGCTGAAGCCCTATATGACGATTTGGTTCCTGAGGAAGAAAAAAAGGAATATATAGAAGAAATAATTGAAGAGGTTGAAAAGCTAAATAGACTAGTAAATGAAAACTTAACTTTGGCTAAAATTGAGTCAGGCAGCGTAACACTAAATAGGATAAAAATAAATATAAAGGATGTTCTTTTAAAGGTGATAGATAAGGTAAAAATAATAAAAGGCAGTAGGGAAATAACTTTAGATGGCATTGATGCTGAGACGTTTATAGATTCTGAATACATGGAAATGGCAATATTGAATATTTTAAGCAATTCAATTAAACATACAAAAGATGATGGAAAAATTGAAATCAATGTTACTAAAGGTGATAAAATAAAAATTAGCATAAAGGATGATGGCGAAGGAATTGATAAGGAGCATCTTCCCTATATTTTCGAAAGATTTTACAGAGCAAAGGAAAAGGGAGTAGGAGGCCTCGGACTTTCAATTGCAAGGGAGATTATAAAACTTCATGGGGGTGAAATAATTGTATATAGTGAATTAGGTAAAGGAACAGAGTTTGTTATTCTTTTGTAAATTAAGGATCCGTGAAATTTCACGGATCCTTTTTAGCTTGCCATTTTAGGTATATTAAGGGTGTATTCTCCATCGATATCAGCAATACAAAACTCACATTTAGCCCCATCATAATCGGAAATCCAGGAATAATACTCTATTTCAACTTCATCTATTACTTTTTCTCCCTCAAAATTTAACTTCCCAAACCTACTAAACCATTTTAAAAGCTCCTCTTTAGACAGCTTTTTAGCTAGGGCATATATTTCATTTCGCTGAAGCATTATATTTGTTATCGGGAATTTCATTATAAGATTTGCGTAGCGGATTTTGAAGAAGTTAAGATTATCGAAGTATTCGATGTGACGCTGATTTTTTGGAGAGAAGAGCTCATAAACTCCGCAGAAGTTTCGCCTTAGCAGCATAACCTTTCCGTCTATTTCGACGTTTACTACCTGACCCTTTCTTAAGCTTTTTACTTCATCTGGCTTAAATACCATATGAATCTCTCCTTTATAAAAATAGATTTAAAAATTTTCTGTAATTTCATTATAACATAAAAATTATTAAAAATGTGAAGTTTTTGTAAAGGAATTGAATATTTTATGTTATATATTATGCTTTATGGAATATAAATTATATAGCAGTTGAATTAGGTGGGGTTATGGTAAATAGGTTTTGGTTTTTTATGATTGTTTTAGGAATAGCTTCTTTTATTATTAGGGGGGATAATACTTTAATTAAAGTAATTACAGAATCCTCCCAAAGGTCTGTGGAACTTTTATTAGCTCTTCTTGGTATTATGGCCTTTTGGTCAGGGATTATGAGGATAGCTGAAAAAAGCGGTCTTGTGGAAATCCTATCCAAGGTTTTGAGCCTTCCTTTAAGATTTATTTTTCCTGGGCTCTATCAAAGGTCAAAGTCAGCTTTTTTTAATATTATAATGAATATAACCAGCAATATGCTTGGACTTTCAAATGCTGCAACTCCCTTTGGCCTTAAGGCAATGGAGGAACTTCAAAAGATAAATCCTAAAAAGGATACTGCCTCCGATTACATGGTTACATTTTTAATAATAAACTCAGCTTCACTGCAAATAATCCCTACAACTTTAATCTCCCTAAGAGCAAGTCTTGGTTCGAATAATCCGACAAGCATAATAACACCTATTATATTAACAAGCTTGATTTCTCTTATAATTGCCCTTATCCTTGATAGATTTTTTAGAAGGATATTTAAGTAATCTTTGTGGGGGATAGTATGCTTTTTATAGCTATTATGCTTATTTTTATATTAATTTTTGGATATATTAAAGGAGTAAACCTCTTTGATGAATTCGTCTTAGGAGTTAAGGATGGATTTTTGACTACTTTTAAGATAGCTCCATATCTTTTAACTATGCTATTTGCTATAGATATATTTAGAAGTTCCTCTGCATTAGATTTTTTTGTTGATATTTTAGAACCAGTTGCAAATTTTTTAAACATTCCAAAGGGCATTTTGCCTATGTTTATTATAAAACCCCTCTCAGGCAGTGGTTCGATTGCAGTGTTGACTGATATTTGCAGGACCTATGGTGTGGATTCATTGGAGGCTAATATTGCATCAGTTATGATGGGTTCAACGGAGACCATATTTTACACATTAAGCTTATATTTTGGAGTGGTTGAGATTAAAAGGATAAGGCACGCGCTTATTGTAAGTCTTCTTATTCATTTAATAAGCACCTTAATTGCCGTTTGGATAATTCGATGATTTGAAAAAATTTTTGTTTCAAAAAAGTAAAATTTGGTATAAAATAGTGCTAGATTATTTACATAAGAAGGTGATAGGATGAGGGATCTGACAAAGGGAAGTGAAGGAAAGCATATACTTTTATTTGCAATTCCAATGCTCCTTGGCAATCTTTTTCAAGCCCTTTATAATACAGTAGATAGCATTTGGGTTGGTCAGATTGTGGGGAGTAACGGCCTTGCTGCTGTTGCTGTAAGCTTTCCTATAATATTTATGCTGATATCATTAGTTATGGGTCTGACAATGGGGGTTACAATAATTATTTCTCAATACTATGGAGCAAAGGATATGGACAATGTAAAAAGAACTATAGATAATACCCTTTTAATGCTCTTGGTTGCCTCTTTTGTTACTACTATAATAGGGCTTTTACTGTCAAAGAAAATATTAATTTTAATTGATACTCCGGATGTTATACTGCATCAAGCAACTGTTTATCTTAATATAATGTTTGCCGGCATGATTTTTATGTATGGCTATAATGGGCTTAGTGCAATATTAAGGGGGATGGGGGATTCAAAAACGCCCTTATACTTTTTAATCGTTGCAACGGTTGTAAATATTATTCTTGATCCAATATTTATATATGTTTTAAAACTTGGTGTTGCAGGGGCAGCCTATGCGACGGTTATTTCTCAAGGTATATCCTTTGTTATGGGATTTGTTTATTTGTATAGAAAGCATGATATATTTAGGTTGAAATTCAAGGATTTGAGATTTGATAAAGGTATAATGGGACTTATATTTAAAATTGGCTTTCCAATGGCAATTCAACAGACCTTAGTTTCCGTTGCAGGGGTTTTCTTAAATGCTATTATAAACAGGTTTGGTGCAGATGCTATGGCCGCCTTTGGCGCTGCATCAAGGGTTGAGTCCTTTATATTTATGCCAACGATGAGCATCTCAATGGCGGTATCCTCCTTTACAGGGCAAAACCTTGGAGCTGGGAAAATAGATAGGGTAAAGCGGGGATTTAATGCGGCGATGTTGATGGGAGTTGTATTATCACTTTTTACGTTATTTATTACACAAGTAATTCCAAAGTATTTAATCCTTTTGTTTACAAATAATCAAACTGTTGTAGGGCTTGGGGTTCAATATCTGAAAATTTTAGGATTATTCTATTGCGCCTTCACATTTATGTTTGTATCCAATGGTGTTGTAAGGGGCTCTGGGGATACTTTAGTTGCAATGATAATAACCCTTGTGGCACTTTGGTTTGTAAGAATTCCCCTTGCAAACATGTTGTCAAGAAGGATAGGCCTTGTTGGAGTTTGGTATGCAATTGGAATAGGATTTTTAGTTGGAATGACTTTAAGCCTTTCCTACTATTTTAGCGGAAGGTGGAAAAACAAAGCTATAGTAAAACCTTCTTTAGAGGAAATATAAAGGGGCAAATTGGGAAAAATAATAACGGTGATGTTATGAAGTTTGCTGTTATTTTTTCCCGATTTGCCTCCTCTGTTATTGATTATATTTTGTTTGGCGTTATTTATTACTTTCTTTTAAAGCTTGGAGTTGCAGGATTTATCATTGCAAATTTAATATTTTTTGCATATAGGGTTTTAGCTAGCACATTTTTAGATGGCACCATAGGGATGAGGCTTTTAAGGCTTAAGATATATAACAATAATATTAAAAATGTTGTTAAAAGGGAGATATTTAGAATTGGATCAGCCTTTTATTATATAGGATACCTTTATGCCTTTTTAGATAAAGATGGAAGATGCCTTCATGATATTGCATCGGATACCTATGTTGGATATGAAAAAAGGGAGACTGAAAGGGGAAGGGCTGTTGTCCTTATTTATGTTTTATTTGTAGTATCCCTTTTAAAATATTCCTCTTCTTTTTTGTTAAACGAAGTTGGGCTTATAGGACTTAAGAAAATAGCTTCGTCTGATATATATTATCAGAGCTTTGAAGGGGATAACCTTTTGAGCTTATCCTCAGATGAACTTTATTTAAAGACATTAGGAAGAAAATATACGGCAGTAGTCGATATAGAGGGGAAAAAGGCAATTATAAGGCTTTCAAACAAGCTAAAATATAGTGAGATTTATAGGTTGAATTTTAATGGAAACAGGCTCATTGGCGAGTTTCTATATAGAATAGATTTGCCCCTGCAATATATAAGCAGCGTAAATTTTAGAGGCAAAAGGGAGCTTTTGGGTGTATCTCCAATGGGAGATATAGTGCTTGTTGATGAAACAGGGAAGGTTGTAGAAAAGGAGAAGTTAACCAATTTTGATGTTTTTATGCTAAAATGTGGTGAACTTGATGAAGATGGTTTTGATGAGGCGGTTTTATTGGATAGAAACGGAAATGTGCAAATATTTAAATATGTTAATGGAATAAAACTTATATACAGCGGAAAGGTAGGAGAGGATGTAATTCCAGAGTGTTTTTATATAGACAAAGGCATTTTTTTAGTTACAAAGGCTAACGATAGGAATTTGCTTTATCACTACACCTTTGAAGGTGGTAGGTTTAAGTTTCAATTTAAAAAGGATTTAAAGAAGGATGGTATAAACAATATTTTTAAATATAACGATGGATTTTTAGTATCCAGCATATTTAGAAACAACATGTCCTTAAGGATGGGAAGGATTCAAAAGATAGAGTTTTACAACAAAAATTTTAAAAAAATATACAACTTCGGAAACAGAAGGGCAAGGCTATATGCCTTTTATGTTAGAAACGTTGAAGATGTCGTTGACTTGGATGGGGACGGTTCATTAGAAATATTACTTAAGGCTGTGGGTAGCAGCGACGTATATGGCCAAGGTTACATCGTTGAAATCTATAAGCCAACTAAGCTTGGACTTTTTTTAAACAGAATTTTGACTTTGCTTGAGTAGTTTATATTTTTTAAAGGAAGTGGTATTATTAGCATAAGGGGGAAAGATTATGATTAAGTTTAAAAAGGTTGATTTTGATGTGGCGTTGAAAAATATTGATACTTTAGGCGATGTCATTAAAAAATATGATGATAAAATTATAGTTGCATACTTATTTGGTTCGGTGAATGATGGTAATATAAATGCACTTAGCGATATAGATATTGCGATATTATTCAAAGAAATGCCAAAGGAGGATATTATTAATTTAGAATTTGAAGTATCGGAGGACATTTCAAAACATCTTAAGACGGAAGAAATAGACTTAGTAAACTTAAACTTTGCACCTTTATCTGTAAGATATGGAGTTATAAAAAATAAAAAGATTTTATATTATTCGGATAAACAAAAGGTAGTAGATTTTGAGTTTGAAGTTATAAAAAGCTTCCTTGACTTTAAACCAATTAGAGACATGATTAATCTTGAATTTGTAAAAGGAAAACACTAATTTTTATGATTTTTTGCTTGAATATTAAATGAGGATATCTTATAATTTTAATAGACACCCCCCATAGGTGGGGAGAGAGGAGGATGAAAATGCACAAAAGAGACGAAGCAGCAAAATATTTAAAAACTGCTAAGGGACAAATTGAAGGAATATTAAAAATGATAGATGAAGGCAGATACTGCGTTGATATTTCAACCCAAATAATAGCAGCCCAATCCCTTCTTAAAAAGGCGAATATGCTGATTTTAAGGGATCATTTAAATAACTGCGTAAAGATGGCCTTTATGCAGGATCAGGCTGAGGAAAAGATAGATGAGATAATCGACATAATGGAAAAATTACTTAAATAATAGGTGCCTGGCACTTAAATTTAAGATTTGGAGGTGTGGTATGGAAAAGGTTTTGAAAATTGGTGGTATGACCTGTGCTGCTTGTGCAAGGGCGGTTGAAAGGGCATCAAGAAAGGTTGATGGAGTTTTAGAGGCTAATCTTAATTTTGCTGCTGAAAAGCTTTATGTAAAATATGACGAGACTAAAACTTCCGTTGAAGAAATTATAAAGGCAATAGAAAGGGCAGGATATTCAGCAGAAGAGGAAAAGGAGTTTAAAGATATTAGAATCGGAATAGGCGGGATGACCTGCGCATCCTGTGCAAAGGCTATAGAGTTTTCTGTAAAAAAACTAAAGGGTGTTTTAAAGGCGGAGGTTAATTTTGCAGCAGAAAACCTTTATGTTGAATATGATCCATCAAAGGTTAGATTATCACAAATAAAAGAAGCCATAAAAAAGGCAGGTTACGAGCCTTTATCGGAAGAAGATAAAACTATAGATAAGGATCAGGAAAGGAAGGAAAGGGAAGCTAAAAGTTTATTTAATAACTTTATTATATCAGCCGTAGTCACCCTCCCTCTACTTATAATCGCAATGGGACACATGTTTGGACTAAAGCTTCCTAAAATAATCGATCCCCATGATTATCCTTTAAATTTTGCCCTTGTTCAGCTTATTTTAACTATCCCATCTGTTTATGCAGGAAGAAGGTTTTTTATCGTAGGTTTTAAAAGCCTAATTAAAGGGGCACCAAACATGGATAGTTTAATTGCCATAGGAACATCGGCGGCAATCTTATACGGTATTTTTGCAACTTATCAAATATATTTATTGAATACTGAATATGCAAAGGATTTATACTTTGAATCAGCATCCACCATTATAACCCTTATTTTACTTGGTAAATACCTTGAGGCAAAAACAAAGGGAAGAACAAGTGAAGCCATAAAGAAGCTTTTAGGCCTTCAACCAAAGACGGCGACGATACTTCAAGATGACAAGGAAATGATAATTCCAATCGAAGAGGTTGAGGTTGGGGATATCATCCTTGTAAAGCCTGGGGAAAAGATTCCGGTGGATGGTGAGATTATAGAAGGAGAGAGCAGCGTCGATGAATCGATGCTAACCGGCGAGAGCGTTCCAGTTGATAAAAAGGTTGGAGATAAAGTTTTTGCAGCAACCATAAACAAAAACGGCTTTATTAAATTTAGAGCAACAAAGGTAGGAAAGGATACGGCACTATCACAAATTATAAAGCTTGTTGAAGCAGCCCAAGGTTCAAAGGCACCAATTGCCAGGATGGCGGATATTATATCAGGATACTTTGTCCCTGTTGTAATTTTAATCGCGATTACATCCTTTATAGCCTGGATGATAGCAGGAAGGGGCTTTATATTCTCAATGACAATATTTATTGCAGTGCTTGTAATTGCCTGTCCCTGTGCCTTAGGACTTGCGACGCCAACGGCTATTATGGTAGGCTCCGGAAAAGGTGCCGAAAACGGTATACTTATAAAAACCGGTGAGGCCCTTGAAACAGCACATAAGATTCAAACCATAGTCCTTGATAAAACTGGAACAATAACTGAAGGGAAACCAAGGCTTATAGATCTTTTTGCAATAGATGAGGAAGAAAATTTTGTTCTTTCAATTGCTGCATCCTGTGAAAAAATGTCAGAACACCCAATAGCACAGGCAATCGTAAAGGGTGCAGAAGAAAAGGGGACGGTTCTTAAGAATGTTGAGGGCTTTACTGCAATTGCAGGTCATGGAATAAAGGCCTTTGTTGAAGGGAAGGAAGTTTTGATAGGAAATAAAAAGCTTATGGAGGAAAAGGGAATTGATCTTTCAAAGGGAATTCAAAAGTTTGAGGAATATGCAGAAGGCGGAAAAACCCCTATGTTTATTGCTTATGATAAAAGGTTGATTGGAGTTTTAGCTGTTGCAGACTCGCCTAAAAAGAGTAGCGAAGAAGCAATAAAGATGTTAAAGGATCTTGGAATCGAAGTTGTTATGATAACCGGTGACAATAAAAAAACTGCAATGGCAATTGCAAAGGAGGTTGGAGTTGATAAGGTTCTTGCTGAGGTTCTGCCACAGGATAAGGCAAATGAGGTTAAAAAGCTTCAGGAAGGTGGAAGGATTGTTGCAATGGTTGGTGATGGGATCAATGATGCTCCAGCTCTTGCTCAAGCGGATGTTGGAATTGCAATAGGCTCTGGAACTGACGTTGCAATTGAATCTGCTGACATCGTTCTAATGAGGGATGACCTTTTAGACGTTGTAAAGGCAATAAGGCTAAGCAAAGCAACTATAAGGAATATAAAGCAGAACCTATTCTGGGCATTTTTCTACAACGTAATTGGAATTCCGGTTGCTGCAGGGGTATTGACCATATTTGGAGGACCAAAACTAAATCCAATGATTGCAGCAGCAGCCATGAGCTTAAGCTCAGTTTCAGTTGTTACCAACGCCTTAAGGCTTAAAAGATTCAAATAAACTTAAATCTTAAGTGCCTGGCACTTGTAGAAAGGAGGCGAAAAAATGAGAAAAAAGCTAAACATCGAAGGAATGTCCTGCAACCACTGCGTTATGCATGTTAAGAACACCCTTCTTGAGGCAGGATTTAACGTATTAGAAGTAAGCCTTGATGGAAAATATGCTCTTGTTGAAGGGGAAAATTTAGACGATGCAAAGATGAAGGATGCAGTAGCCGATGCTGGATATGATGTTGTATCGATTGAAAATATATAATTTGGGCAGTCTATAGACTGCTCAAATTATATAAAGGAGGGTTCTTATGAAAAAAGTATATATTGTTTTGATATTAGTTCTTACTTTAATTCTTTCATCCTGCAGCGCAACAGATGTTATTGGTAAAAATAGTAAAAAATCCTTTGACAAGATTTACGAAACAAATATAAACGATATAGGTTTTGTTTCAAATAAAAATAGATTTGTTTTTACATTGCCAACTGGTGAAACATTTGAATGGAGTAAGGATTTTAAAGATAATAGGGAGGATATAGTTTTTGAAGTAGATGCAAAACCATTTTTAGATGCAGGACTTGATGCAAATGATCTTCCAGATTATATAACTTTAAAGGATGGCAAATTGATTTTTAAGTTTGACCTTAGCGACAGAAACATAAAGTATAATGATAAGGATGGCGGAAAAACCTTCGAGGATATAATAGATAAGCATAGGGACTTATTAGGATATCATGAGGAGCTTGAACATTTTGGTTTGAAATTAGCCGAAGGATATAAGATAGAATGGGCAAAGGATATGGATACAAACGATAAGGATATAGTGTTTATACTTAACCCACAAGCCTTAAGGGAACTTGGAGTTGATGTTGAAAGGGTTTCAGGATGGACATATACAAAAATGAAGGAAATGGACAAAGAAGTCGAACTTTTATTAAAGCCCTTTGATTTGAAATAAATACACTATGTAAATAGCTAGGATGGGCAAATCTTTCATATGCCTATCCTTGTTAATTTCTAAGGAGTTGAATAGCAAAGCATATCAAAATGATTTTAATTGTAGGGTAAGATACATTAATATTAGAAGAAAAAGAGGACATACAACAAGTTATATAAACATATCTTCAGCACTTTATTATAGGCCTTTTTTATGGCTTGGTTGATTATATCTTAGTAAAGTTGGCACTTTAATAGAGTACTTTTTATTAAAAAAATATTGAAGTTTATTCACCACTCTAATGTTTATTATAAAATCAAAATTATTTCTTAAATGTAAAATTTTGTAATAAAAAATATATATTCGACATACCAAAATAGACAAAAAATTAATATACGTTATTGATATAATCAATAATGCGGTTAAAAAGTGTTATTTTAATAATACTATAGTGTTATTGGAGTGGGAATGATGAAGCATGCACTTTATTTGGGCGCTTGGTGCATGTGGAGTTAGTAGCGCAACCGACCCGGTATTATATCCGGGTCTATTTTTTTGAAATAATGAATAAAATAACTTTTTCAAGGATATAATTTTTAATAGTGTCTTTACATGGGGGGATTATGAATGTTTTATAAATTATACAAAAGAATAATTAATCTCCCAGATGAAGTTAAAATAATTACTTTCTACAGATTTTTTTCCTTGATTATTACATCTACTTTCTATCTATTTATGAACTTTAACCACTCTATATATCGAAAGATGTTTATTTTACTTTGTATTACAGTTGCCCAAATACTTTTAAATTATACAATTTGTAAAGTTAAGGATAGCATAGATAAGATATTTATATTATTAACAGTTGAAACAATAGGAAATGCAATAATTTTGATTCCATCTGGTGGATTGGAGAGCCCGTTTATATGGCTCTCGTTAAACACAATACTTGTTTCTGCATTAAGACTGTCTAGTAAATTATTATGGCTAAATTTATCAATTTACTTGCTATCTATTACATACTTTAATCTTCATTTCAATGTTAAAAGTAGCTTTAAAGATTTAATGGCTATAGAGTTTAATAGGATTTTAAGCTTAGTGCTTATAAGCTTTGCATTTCAAATAATTTCGAAAAAAATTAAACAATTAGATAAAAGTAACAACAAACTAAAACAGAAAATAGACTATATTTTTGAAATATATCAAAATATTCATTATCTAACAAGCTCGAAGGAATTAGAAACACTTATTGATACAATACTAAAGTTTACGACAAAGGTTACTAAAACGGATTATGCTTTTTTCCTTCTTTTCAATGATGAAGATATAAAATTTTATGAAACGAAAAAAAACTCTATCATAAAGGATATTATTTTAAAATTTATGAACGAGATAAAAAATTCAGCTTCTCCAGTTATTAAAAACGTAGAAAATTTAGAAATTATTTTAAATGCTGTTAGAGCAGATTACAAAACATACGGAATATTAGGTTTTGCAATAAATTCTAAAGAAGAAAACATAGATCAGATTAAATTTTTAACAGAATTAAGTTCATTATCCTTTGATAGGATTTATTTTGAGGATGTAAAGGAAAAAATGTTGATTTCAAAGGAACAAAATAGGATTGCAAATGAAATACACGATAATGTAATACAAAGGCTTTTCTCACTTTCTTGTAAACTCTATTCATTTTATAAAAATATAGAAGGGTTAGATAAGGAGCTGGCTAAAGAGTTAATAGGCTTTAGAAATTCAATAGACTCAACTATGCGTCTGCTTCGTGAAACTATATATGACCTTAGCTGGAACAAATATGCAAATGATTCCTTTATTGTTGAAATAAATAATTATATAAACGATATTAAATATATTAATAATGCTGAAATTAATTTCAATATATCAGGTGATATTGAAATTCTAAGTATTTTACAAAAAAAGGCATTATACAGGATAATATGTGAAACATTATCTAATTCAATAAGGCATGGGAAGGCTGATATAATCGATATTAATTTATTAATAAACAAAGAAGAAGTAAATCTAATAATAACTGATAATGGAAATGGATTTAATGTTAAGGCTATGGGAAATAGTGGAATAGGCTTAAAAAACATAAAAACATTAGTTGACGTATTAAAAGGTAGTATAGAAATAGACAGCAAGATTGGAAAAGGCACAAAACTATTTATTAAATTGAAGAATGCAGAACAAAAATTGGAGGGGATAGTATGAATGTAATTGTTGTTGATGATCATCCTCTTGTTAGAGTGGGATTGTCTTCTGCATTAAAACTTGAAAAAAATATTGAGAAAATTTATGAGGCTTCAAACATTCAGGATACAATAAAAATACTTACGATGAATAAAATTGAAATTGCTATTGTAGATTTAAGATTGGCTAATGAAAGTGGTCTTGAACTAATTCGAATAGCAAAAAATAAAAATATTGAAACAAAATTTATTGTTCTCACATCATCATTGAATAGGGAAGACTTTGAAAGGGCAAAGGATCTAGATGTTGATGGTTACCTTTTAAAGGATGCATATATTGAAGATATTATTTATGCCATTCATGTTGTAGAAAGAGGCAAGAAGTTTTATTCTCAGGAAATACTTAATATAAACTTCGAAAACAATTTCCTTAATACCCTAACTGAAAGGGAAAAGGAAATTTTAATAGAAATTGGTAAGGGACTTAGCAACATTGAAATTGCACAAAAATTATTTATTTCAGAAAACACTGTTAAAAAGCATATAACTAATATTTTAGCAAAACTAAATTTAAAACATAGAACAGAGGCAGCTTTGTATATAAATAATATATTAAAATTTGGTAATGCTGTATAGGAGTTGGTGAATTATGAGAAAAGGATTTAAAAAAACAAGATTTATATTTATATTAGTTGTTTTGCTGACTTTGAACTTTTTAGGAATTACATACGCATATTGGGAAGAGGGATTAGATATAAATATGCATCTTCAAACAGGAAATATATTTCCTGAATTTGTAGGAGCGCTACCAATTTCTAAAAAGGATACAATTTCAGTAGAATGTGGCATGGATACGATTAATATAAACGGCAAACTTAAGCCACATGAATCAGCAATAATATTTTACGAAATAACAAACAAGGGAAGCGTTCCTATTAAGTTGGCGGATATAAATTTTATTAAGGATGATGGAATTATAGTAAACAACATACTTCCTATTGGAATAATAGATACATACGGAAGACAAAATGGCTTTGGAACTATACAAATTGGTGCATTAAAGGAAGGCCAATATAATTTTGAACTTGAGCTTATCTATGGACAATTTAATAGTCAGGAGGATAACTATGAAAAAACTTTTAGTTTTATTGATTAGCCTATTTTTATCCATGATTTTTATATCCGGAGGATATGGCTACTGGCAGAAGAAGATAATAATAAGGGGCAGCATTAATGTTGTTAAACCACCGATGCCGCCTAAACCTAAGATAAAAACTGAATATAAGAATGACGATAAGAAAGAAGAAAAGGATAAGATAGAAGAAACAGTGGTAGAAGATAGCCAAAATCAAGCAGTTGAAATTCGTAGAAACGGAGAAATTCAGATAATAAATGAAGTAGAAAGTGAAATAAAAGAAGAAAATGCTGAGGAAAACAGCAAAAATAGCAATGCCACAGCAGAGGATATAAACTCTGATTCTAAGGTGAAAGAAACAAACTCAAATTAAGGGGGATGTTTATGAAAATCAATATTTCACAAAAGAATAGAGCTTCAATTGCTCTCTTTTTTATTTTCATTAATTATTTACTTGAAAGCTCTTCTCTATTATTCTATGTAAAACTGCCCCTTTTTCAGTTTTACTGGAAACCTCTTGTTCATCTAATAGTTATTTTTGTTATTTTAACATTTCCAAGACCAAGACCTAAAAGCAAGTTGAAAATGAAGGAGAATATAAATTATTGGGCCTTCAATTTTGCAGCTATATATATTATTGTATATTCATTAGCTGGACTTATAGATGGATTTGGGAAAAGTCCCTATAGCCATACTCCCCTAGGTATCTTAAATAATCTTTTTTATATCTTTTCTATTCTTGTTGCAAGGGAACTTGTAAGAAGCTATGTAGTTAATACATTCGTGAAAAAAGAAAATTTTTTGTTTTTTATACTTATTTCTCTTTTTATGACAATTATTAGTATTTCATTTTCCAAATTTGAAAATCTAAAAAATGTTAAGGATTGTGTGATGTTCTTTGCAAAGGATTTTGCACCTGATCTTTCAAAAAGTCTTATCTCTACTTATTTTGTATTTATAGGTGGTGCAGGGCCTTCAATTATTTATCAAGGACTTATAGAAACCTTTGAATGGTTAAGTCCTATTCTGCCAAACCTAAAATGGATAACAATGGCGCTTGTTGGAGTTATGGTGCCTATATTTAGCCTATCTGCTCTTCAGGGCTATTACTTAAAAGAAATGAAGTCGCTAAAACATCAAGAAGAAGAGGATCTTTTGGGTTGGATTATAACAAGCGTTGCATCGATACTTTTAATATGGTTTACCGTTGGAGTTTTTCCAATTTTCCCATCGGTTATTGCAACTGGAAGCATGGAACCAATGATAAAACCGGGGGATGTTATTTTGATTAAAAGAGTAAATATAGATGATTTAAAGGTAGGCGATGTAATACAGTTTAAGAGGGAGAATATACTAATTTCCCATAGAATAATAGAAATAGTTAAAAAGGATAATATTATATGCTATAGAACAAAGGGGGATAATAATTCAGTTGCAGATTCAGAACTTGTAAAACCACAGGATATCAAAGGGAAAATAATAAAGGTGGTTCCCAAAATAGGTTGGCCAACATTATTATTAAAGAGTAGAAACAAGGTTCCTCTTGAAAAAGTTCAATTTTAAATACTACTAAAGTAGTATGAATAGTAGGAAAGTAGTAGAAAAATGGCACAAATATACCCACCAAAATTATACTTTTGGTGGGTTTTTTAATTTAAATATGGGTCTATAATAATAAATGAAAGCAAACGGATTAAGTAAATGGCCGGCCTACTTTGATCCGTAATATAAATCAAAATTTAACCTTAAAGGAGGAGTTTTAAATGAAAAAGTCAAGATTTTTTGCTCTTATTCTTGCTGTTGCAGTAATGCTCATGGGTGCAGGATATGCATATTGGACTGATTCAGTAACATTCTCAAACACAGTTAAAACTGGTCAAGTTGAATTAGCTTTTGATAAAAACGATAGTGGAAGTTTAGTTTTCCAAGAAGGTAACCAAGGCGTTGCAACTGGCTCAGCTGAAGTTTCAGCAGATTCAGCTACTATAACTGTAAACAATCTTTATCCAGGTGCTTCAACATCAAAGAGTTTAACAATTGTTAATGATAGCACAATTCCGGTTAAGTTAATAGGACTTTCATTCATACCAAGCAAAGAAGGAATAGTTGATGGAGAACTCATAGTTAATGCAGTTGTTAAAGTTGGAGAAACTAAAGTTTGGGAAGGTAGCTTAGTTAATGGACTTAATTTTACAAATCAAAATGTTATAGTTCCAGCAGAAACTGACGTTACAATAGATTTATCAATTTCAATGCCAACTACAGCTACAGCTAGCGAAAGCAAGACTTTCAGCTTTACAGTATCACCACAATTCTTGCAATTCAATCAATAATAATTTAATAAGCAGGGTTTAATACCCTGCTTAATTAATATAAAGAGGTGTTAGATATGAAAAAATCAAGGTTCATATCAATAGTTTTAGTAATGGTATTTCTGATAATAGGTGCAGGATATGCTTATTGGACAGATACAGTTACATTTGGAACGACAGTTAAGACAGGTAATGTAGATATAGCTTTTGAAAGTGATCCACAGATGGAAGATTTAGATGAATATGTTGAAACTAAAGTTACTGCTATTGATAATAATAATGTTAATATTAAAATTGATAAATTATATCCAGGTGGTGGAGATGGAGTTTCTTTTAGGCTTGTAAACAGTGGAACTATACCTGTTGTATTTGATAATGTTAATGTAAGCACAATTAATGATGATAAAAGTATGATCAGTAATAATGTATTGACTTTTAGTGTTGAGCTTTGCAAAGTTAAAAATAATGGAGAATACATTAATCCTTTTAAAAATTCACCAATTTTATATAATTTAGATCAAGTTTGCAATTTAATTAATTACAGATTAAGAAATTGGAATGGACAAAATAATCCATTGATTTTGAATCCGGGTGAAGCTCTAGAAATAAGAAATCCAGAAGCATTACAGGCAGGGTATTTTGTAAGTATGTCACCAAATGCAGGGGATCAATACGAAAATGCTACTTTAAGCTTTAATCTTAACTTCCAATTCAAACAATGGAATGCACAATAAGCCAGTTTTTTGCTGGCTTTTTTCTTTTTGCAGGAATTTTATAACAAATATAGAATTATATACATAGGAATAAAAAAGGGGTGGTTGAGTATGAAAAAGTTAAAGATTAATAAAATAATAAGGATTGTAGGTATTGCTTTTTTTTCAGCTCTTTTTTTATTTTCATCGTCATATTTGTTCTATAGATCAAAAAACCCTATAACAAAAAAAGAAAAGGCAACTTTATATAACTATAAAGCAACATCAGATGCACAGTATAAAGTAGCTCTAAAGCCTAATATAATTTATGGTGCAAAAATTATGGATGAAGGAAAGGTATATATTGGAGAGATAGTTGACAATATTCTTGCTAAGTTTGTATATAATTTTGAAGGGAGTAGCAAAACAAAAATTCAAGGTGAATACAACGTTATTGCATCAGTTGAAGGTTATGTTGCTGAAAATGAAAAAACAAAAATAGTATGGAATAAAAATTATGTTTTATTGCCTACTGAAAAATTTCAAGTAGAATCAAATTTTTATAAAGTTGAAAAGAATATTAGCATTAACATAGATAATTTTAATGCCCTTGTTGCAAAGGTTTATGAAACTACAAAAGTTGCCGTTCCAACAAAAGTAGTTGTCTATATGAATGTTAACTTAAGAACAGAAGCTGAAGGACAACCTATTGAATCAAAAATGTCGCCATCCATTATAATCCCTTTAGCCTCGAATTATTTTGAAATAGCAAAGAATATCCCTGAAGAGCAAAAGGGGGATATAACAAGGGAACAGACTATAAGGATTGAATTTAATAAAAAATACAAGCTTCTTTTACAAATATCAATTGCATTTTCTACAATCATGATAATTCTTCTTTTAATATTAACAGAAGGTGTTGAAAAAGATGCACACACGAAGGCAGTAAACAAAATACTAAAAAATCATGGAAATAGAATTGTGGCAGTTGAAGGAGATGTCCAAAGCAGTCAAAGTATAGTAAAGGTTAAAACAATAGAGGATTTAATTAAAATTGCTGATGAAATTGAAAGGCCTATTATGTATAAATTCCATAAAGAAACTAAAAAAATTAACGAATTTTTTGTATCCGATGATAAAGTGATGTATGTTTTTGTTCTTAAGGATTATGTAAAAAACGAGGAAAAGGAAAATAGTAGAAAGGTTAAAGTTAAGCAAACCAAAACAAAAGAAAAAACAGTTTAGTAAGCTGTTGACAACGTTTAGTATTTTGTATAAACTTGTGAATAAATAGCATAATATTAATAAAGCTGTGAAGGAAAGAGTAGCACGTGTAGCATTTAAAGAGAGCCGGGGTAGGTGAAAGCCGGTAATGTAAAGCGTGTGAAGATGGCTCTGGAGCTTGTATGCTGAAGTTTAGTAGGCATACACGGTTTATCCGTTATCTTAAGGTCACTGACCTTACAAGGCCTAAGTCGCGAGGCTTAGGTGAATTAGGGTGGTAACGCGGCACCTCGCCCCTAAACGGGCGGGGTGTTTTTTAGTTAAATTTGGAAATGTCAAAAAGTCAAGTGGCAGCCACTTTCGAAAGGAGGTTATTTATGAAGGAAAAATATTACATAACAACGCCAATTTATTATCCAAGTGACAGGCTACATATTGGTAATACCTACACAACAGTTCTTGCGGATGCCCTTGCAAGGTTTAAAAGATTAACCGGATACGATGTGTTTTTTCTAACAGGAACCGACGAGCATGGTCAAAAAATTCAAAGGATTGCAGAGAAAAAGGGAGTAACTCCTAAGGAATATGTTGATAACATAGTAGCTTCAATTAAAGAATTATGGAAGACAATAAATATATCTTATGATAAGTTTATAAGAACCACCGATGATTACCATATCAAGGCGGTTCAGGATATTTTCAAAAAGCTCTATGAAAAGGGAGATATCTACAAGGGCTACTACGAAGGATGGTATTGCACACCCTGTGAATCCTTCTTTACAGAAACACAGCTTGTTGATGGAAAATGTCCCGACTGCGGAAGGGAAGTTGAGTGGACCAAGGAGGAGGCATACTTTTTTAAGCTTTCAAAGTATCAAGATAAGCTTCTTAAATACATAGAAGAGCATCCAGATTTTATACTTCCTGAAAAAAGAAAGAACGAGATGATAAATAACTTCATAAAACCTGGTCTTGAGGATCTTTGTGTTTCAAGAACATCATTTACATGGGGAATCCCAGTTAGCTTTGACGAAAAGCATGTTGTTTATGTTTGGATAGACGCCCTTTCAAACTATATAACAGCCCTTGGATATGGAAGCGACGATGATAGTCTTTACAAAAAGTTCTGGCCGGCGGATGTTCATCTTGTTGGAAAGGACATAGTAAGATTCCATACTATAATTTGGCCTATCATGCTCATGGCCCTTGACATTCCTCTTCCAAAGACGGTTTATGGCCATGGATGGCTCCTTGTTGATGGCGGCAAGATGTCAAAGTCAAAGGGAAATGTTATAGACCCTGTTGTTTTAACTGAGCACTTTGGTGTTGATGCCGTAAGATATTATCTTTTAAAGGAAATATCCTTTGAACACGATGGAAACTACAATAGCGAGATGTTCATAAAAAGAATAAACTCAGATCTTGCCAACGATCTTGGGAATCTTGTTTCAAGAACCCTTACTATGATCGAAAAGTATTTTAACGGCACAATAGAAAAGGGAATATTTGAAGGGGAATTTGACGAGGACCTTAAAAATACTGCCCTTGAGGTGCCTAAAAATGTTGAAAACTTAATGGATAGCCTTAGAGTATCAGAAGCCCTTGATGAGATCTGGCGTCTTGTAAGAAGGGCAAACAAATATATAGATGAGACTATGCCTTGGGTTTTAGCAAAGGACGATGCAAATAAGGAAAGGCTAAAGGGAGTTTTATATAATTTAACTGAGGCTATAAGGATAATTTCTGTTTTAATATCATCCTTCATGCCAGATACTTCAAGAAAGATAAACGAGCAGTTTAACTTTGGAGGCAAGGTTGTAACCTGGGACAGCATATTAGAGTTTGGGAATTTAGAAAGAGTTTCGGTAAAGAGGGGAGAATTATTATTTCCAAGGATTGACGTTGAAAAGAAGCTTGAGGAGCTTGAAAAGCTCTATGGACAAAAGGAGGAAAAGAAAATGGTTCCAATAAAGCCTGAGATTACAATTGAAGATTTTGACAAGATCGATTTAAGGGTTGTAAAGGTTTTAGAGGCTGAAAGGATAAAGGGTGCAGATAAGCTACTAAAGCTTAAGGTTGATTTAGGTGGCGAGGAAAGACAGATAGTTTCAGGTATTGCAAAATATTATGAGCCTGAAAAGCTTGTTGGAAAGAAGGTAATTTTGGTTGCAAATTTAAAACCTGTTAAGCTAAGGGGAGTAGAATCTTTTGGAATGATACTTGCAGCATCAACAGAGGATAAGGAAAAATTAGTCCTTGCAACTGTTGATGATGATATTGAAACAGGAAGTCAGGTAAAATAAAGGGAGCCTTTTTAGGCTCCTTAAAATTTTTCTTTTATACCCAGCTCCTCCTTTAATGCCTTTTGAAGGATTTGTGAAAAGTTCACTTTTTTTTGTTCTGCAATATCATTTAGCCATTTTGGAATTGTCAACGTCTTTTTAACTGCTCTATTTTCCATTTCACTTCTAACGAGGGGCATCCATGCTTCTATTAACATTATAGATTGATTCTTTTGGATTTTTATTTTGTTTAATGGCGTAGGCTCAGGAATAGGATCATTATCCTTTTCCATCCCATATAGGTGAAGTTCTAATGCTTCTTTTGCATTTTTATATGCCTCATCTATTGTATCACCACAGGTAAAGCATCCAGGAAGGTCAGGAAATTCAACAGAAATACCATCATCATCGATATCAAAAATTGCAGGGAAGACATAAAGGTCCTTTTTCACTATAAGCCCTCCTTTTTATAAATTGAGGGGTAGCAGGAATTTAATTAATTTCTATTCCTGCTTGCTTAAATATGCTTTTTACTGTTTTAATGGGTAAGTTCTTTTTTGGGTGGGGAATTGTTATTTTACCCTTTTTTGTGGGATGTTTAAATTGATGGTGATCCCCACGAACCTCAAATAAAAACCACCCATCATCTTGAAGTATTTTGATGATTTCTCTTGATGAAAAAGCCTTCATAATATTCCCCCTCACTATTATTATAATACGTATAATAATACGTGTAAAGTGATATCTGTGCTTTTTGGGTAAAATAATGGTATAATTTATATTACTTTTGGATCACTCAAATATATGGTAAAATTTGAAAATGTCAAAATGTCAAAAAGTCAAGTGGCAGGCACTGGAGGTGTTATTATGTTCGATTCTCACGCTCATTATGATGATAGAGCCTTTGATTTAGATAGGGATGAGGTTATAGAAAAAATAAAAAATGAAGGAGTAAAAAGGGTTTTAAACTGTGCATCCAGCATAGAATCCTGCTATACTACGATTGAGCTTACTAAAAAATACGATTTTTTCTATGGTGCTGTTGGGGTTCATCCTGAGTTTTCAAAGGATCTAAATATAAACCTTATTGGTGACCTTACTAAGGAGGGAAAGATTGTTGCAATAGGAGAGATTGGCCTTGATTATTATTGGGATTACGATAGAACTTTACAAATGAAGGCCTTTAAAGAGCAGCTCGACCTTGCAAGGCAACTTAATCTTCCAGTTGTAATCCATAATAGAGAAGCCCACGATGACACATTGAGGGTTTTAAAGGAATTTAAAGGAATTAGGGGAGTTTTACACTGCTATTCAGGAAGTTTAGAGTTTGCAAGGGAATTTATAAAGCTCGGTTTTTACCTTGGATTTACAGGGGTTGTGACATTTAAAAATGCAAAAAAGGCAGTTGAAGTAGTAAGGGAAATTCCCCTTGAGTATTTGCTTGTTGAAACCGACTGCCCCTACATGGCACCACACCCCCATAGAGGCGAGAGGAATGATTCATCCTATTTAAAATACATAATAGAAAAGATAGCCGAAATAAAGGGAAAGACATTTGATGAGGTAAATAAAGCAACATCTAAAAACGCATCGGAACTTTTTAAAATAGTGTGCATATAATAATATAAACCTTTGAATATTTTTTTTTAGTATGGGAATAATTAATAAAGGATATGGACATAAATGGAAATAAATGTTAAAATAATTTTATCCAATATTTTCCTTGAAAATGATTTAATTATAGTATAAAATTAATTAAACCTCTTTTCATGGATGGGGAGATAAGCGGACTCATTCATATTTTATTCATAAAAAGTTCAAAATTTGACAAATTCTGTCGATTTGATTATAATTTTTAAAGTCCCATGCCCCATGAAAGGAGGTAAGTTAATGAAAGGGATGAAACTAAAAGCCCGGGCTATAATTTTAGCTGTGGTTCTGTTAATTGCTTATTTTACCTTCACCACCATGGCTAAAAAGAAGGTAACTGTCCTTTATGATGGAAAAGTAAAAACAGTTACATCAAATGCTAAGACAGTTGGGGCTTTGCTTAAGGAGACTGGAATCTACATAGGAGAAAAGGACAAAATATACCCTGATATAGACTCCAAAGTAAAAGACGGATTAGCAATATCGATAAAAAGAGCTGTTCCTGTAACCATCAAGGTGGATGGGAAGGAGCTTAAAGTAAAATCGGCAGAGGAGACAGTAGAAAGGCTCCTTCAAAGCGAAGGGATAATTTTAAATGAAAAGGACAAGGTTTTGCCAACATTAAACTCATTGGTAAAACCTAATATGGAAGTTAAAATAACCCGCGTAGAAGAAAAGACGATTATTTCATCTAAAATTATCCCTTATAAGGTGGTAAAAAAGCCTAACCACGATATGCTCAAGGGAACAAGTAAAGTCATCCAAAATGGGATGGATGGTATCCTCGAGATAACCACTAAGGTTGTTATGGAGGATGGGAAGATAATATCAACCAAGAAGGTTGGAGAGGCTATAAAAAGAAGGCCAATAGATAAGATAATCCAAGTTGGAACGTTAGGCTTTTTTGTTCCTTCAAGAGGTAGTGAACCTGTTGCCTATGTTAAAAAATTAAGGATGAAGGCAACAAGCTACACCTCAAGCTATGAATGCACCGGAAAGCGTCCGGGAGACCCAGGCTTTGGAAGAACAGCAACAGGAACAATAGCAAGGAGAAATCCAAACGGATTTTCAACAGTTGCTGTTGACCCAGATGTTATCCCCCTTGGAACAAGGCTCTACATCGAAGGCTATGGCTTTGCCATAGCAGAGGATGTTGGAGGGGGAGTGAAGGGAGATAAAATCGATCTTTATTTTGAGCCCGGGACAAAGGAATTTAGAAATTGGTCAACAAGATACGTTGACGTCTATATTTTAAGGTAAAATGTCAAGTGCCTGGCACTTGACATTTTGACTTTTTGACATTTCCATATTTTTCATATAATCCTCAATAAATGGATTTGTTTATTTAAATTATCTAAAAAACTTCAGTATAACCACTTTTAAAATATTTATATTTTTCTTATACTAAATTTGCAACACACATTAAAGGAGGACAAGGATGATAAAAGAAGTTATAATCGTAGAAGGAAAAGGTGACCTTTTAGCTGTAAAAAGGGCCGTTGATGCCGATTGCATTGTAACCAGTGGCTTTGGGCTTAATAAAAAAATAATTGAGGATATAAAAAGTGCCTATGAAAAAAGGGGAATAATAATATTTACAGACCCGGACTTTTCAGGTGAAAGAATAAGGGAAAAACTGACAAAACTTTTCCCAAAGGCAAAACATGCCTTTTTGCCAAGGGAATTTGCCGAAAAGGATGGAGATATTGGAATAGAAAACGCATCGGTGGAAGCCATAAGGGAAGCCCTATCAAAGGTAAAAACGGAATATTTTGAGGACAGAAATGAGTTTACATATGAGGATCTTTATAAAAACAAACTTACAGGCTATGAAAACTCATCTCTTTTAAGGGGCCTTTTGGGAAGGGAGCTTGGAATAGGCTACTGCAACGCCAAAACCTTTTTAAAAAGGCTAAATAGATACGGCATAACAAGAGAGGAGTTTGAGAAGGCTTTAACTAAAGAGCAACAGAAGTCGCCCACTTCTGTAAGTGGGTGATGAATGTTGATTGATAAATTCTTTTTTATGATATAATCAGTATTACAGGAAGGAGGTGTAATTTTGCTAAAGGCTTATAAATACAGGATATATCCAACAAAAGAACAAGAAGAATATTTTGCTAAAGTATTTGGTTGTGTAAGATTTATATACAACAAAATGCTACATGACAAAATAGAATACTATAAAAAAACAGGAGAAATGCTAAACAATACACCTGCACAATATAAAAAAGAATATTCKTTTCTAAARGAAGTAGATAGTCTTGCAC
>NZ_JAUONW010000025.1:0-22881 GCF_030546345.1 Caloramator sp. CAR-1 | reverse complement strand
GTGTTTAGACTTTGCAAGAGCCCCGTGAATGGATTTCAAAAAGGCATCTCTCATGAGCTCTAGCAATTCTTGCTTTTCGACTTTTCAAAAGTCCGTAATTCTGCACACGGACGTGCAGAGCCGAGTGGCCGACACGGATGTCGGCTCACGAGGGTAGGACTTTTGAAAACAAAGAAAAGCTTAGAATTGCTTAGCGAAATGAGCGAATGCCAGGGAAATCCTTCACGGGGCTTATCAAAATATAACTTTTTCAACAGTCTGAGGCATGTAAGTCTTAACCTTACATGCCTTAATTTATATAATTTTTGTAATAAAAATGTGATATAATAATTAATGTAATTTGCTTATACGGAGGATGAATATGAGGGTTATAGCGGATTATCATACTCATACGAAATATAGTCATGGAAAAGGTAGTATTAGGGATAATATTGTTGAGGCAATAAATAAGGGATTAAAAAAGATAGTTATAGCCGATCATGGACCTGGACATTGGCTTTATGGGGTTAACAAAAAGGATTTGTATAAAATGAGGGATGAAATTGAGAGGCTAAAAACAGAATTTAAAGAAATTGAAATACTTCTTGGAATTGAGGCTAATATAATTAGTGTCGATGGAGAGCTGGATGTTGATGATGAGGTCATATCGCTTTTAGATGTTCTTCTTGCAGGTTTTCATAATGGAGCCTTTTTTAAAGGAGTAAGGGATTGGAGGGAGCTTTATTTTAAAAATAAGCTGTCTAGGATAGTTCCCATTCTTCAAAGAGATGCTAGAATAACCAATACAATTGCTATGGTAAAGGCCATAAAAAATTATAATATTGATATAATCACACATCCAGGTGCTAAGGTTGATATAGATACTCGTGAGATTGCAAAGGCTGCTGCAGAAAAGGGGACGCTTTTAGAAATTAATAGCAGCCATGGATTTTTAAATGTTGATTATGTTAAAATAGCTATGAAGGAAAACGTTAACTTTGTTATCAACAGTGATGCCCATAAACCTAAGGATGTTGGCAAAGTCGATGATGGGATAGCAATAGCATTAAGAGCCGGGTTGCCATTTGATAGAATAATAAATATTGAATCTTGAGGGGGATTTTAAATGAATTTTGTTATAGTAACAGGTCTATCAGGTGCTGGAAAATCTCAGACTATAAGATTTTTAGAGGATTTTGGATTTTTCTGCATAGATAATCTTCCGCCTGCCCTTATACCCAAATTTGCTGAAATATGTTATCAAACAGGTGGCAAGATTGAAAAAATAGCAATAGTTGTTGATATTAGAGGAAGAGAATTCTTTAATGATCTTTTCATGGCGTTAAAGTTGTTGCAAAGTATGGGTTATAATTATGAAATATTATTCCTAGAGGCAAAGGATGAGATACTGGTAAAGAGATATAAAGAAACAAGAAGAAATCATCCTTTAGCTCATGACGGAAACATATTTGAAGCCATAAGAAAAGAAAGGTTAAAGCTCAATGAGGTAAAAAAACAAGCAAAGCATATTATAGACACATCGGATCTTTTGCCAAGACAGCTAAGGGAAGAACTTGAAAGGATCTTTGTAAGTGGAGAAAACTTTGAAAGTCTTGTGATTTCTGTTCAATCCTTTGGATTTAAATATGGTATACCTATTGATGCAGATATAGTATTTGATGTTAGATTTTTGCCAAATCCATATTATATAGAAGAATTAAAAAGATTTTCAGGATTAGAAGAAAATATAAGGGAATATGTCTTAAGTAGCGCCGAAGCAAAAGAATTTTTAGAAAAAGTAACTGATTTATTTGAGTTTTTAATACCTAACTATATAAAAGAAGGAAAGTCAAGGTTAGTCATAGCAATCGGATGCACAGGGGGAAGGCATAGATCTGTAGTTCTTGCAAGTGAAGTTTATAAAAGACTCAAGGACAATGGGCATACTGTTTTAATAAATCATAGAGATATTTCTAAGGATGTATCAGGAGAGGTAGGAAAATGAGTTTTTGGGATTGGTTTAGACCTGGACTTAAATTAAAAAGATGGGTATTTCTTGGGGGACTTGGGTTATTTATTTTAGCTTATGGACTTTCAAATATTTTAATTATGAGAAATAATTTTAATATATATTCGTTTTATAACGTTTTAATAATTATTCTTGGGATTATCTTACTTTATGTTTCGTTAAAATTACTAATTAAAAATATGCTTATTTTGGTTGGATGTAATACATCAAATGGCCTAAAGAAAAACTTTCAGGAAAAGCTCTATGAACAAAGACTTCTTATAAGAGGGCCAAGGATAGTCGCGATTGGTGGGGGAACAGGACTATCTACTATGCTAAGGGGACTTAAGGAATATACATCAAATATAACGGCAATTGTTACTGTAGCTGATGATGGTGGAGGAAGCGGAATTTTAAGGGAGTCTTTAGGAATGCTACCGCCAGGGGATATTAGAAATTGTCTTGTTGCATTAGCAAATACTGAGCCTCTTATGGAGGAGCTAATGCAGTATAGGTTTAAGGATGGAGATTTAAAGGGTCAAAGTTTTGGAAATTTATTTATAGCTGCTATGAATGGTATTTCAAGTAACTTCCTTGAAGCAATTAAAAAGATGAGCGATGTCCTTGCTGTTCAAGGAAAGGTTTATCCTGTTACTTTGGAGAATGTTATTCTGTGTGCTAAGCTTGATGACGGAACTATAATAAAGGGAGAATCTAAAATCCCTTATGAGGTTTTAGAAAGAAGTTCAAAAATCGATAAGGTTTTTCTAGAGCCAATTAATCCCAAGCCCCTTGAAGAGGCGCTAGTTGCTATTGAAAATGCTGATTGTATTGTAATTGGGCCTGGAAGTCTTTATACAAGCGTTTTGCCTAATTTAGTTATAAAAGAAATAGCGGAAAGGATAAAAAAGTCAAAGGCTATAAAAATATATGTATCTAATATTATGACCCAACCTGGTGAAACGGATGATTATACTCTATCTGAGCATGTTAAAGCCATTGAAAAACATTGTGGTAAAGGCCTTGTAGAATTTGTTATTGCAAATAACGGTAAAGTCCCGGAATTTTATTATGAAAAGTATAAAAAAGATGGACAATATATGGTGGTTAATGATATTAAAAACTTACCGGAAAATATTAAGGTTATCGAAGAGGATCTTGTTGATATTAACAAATATGGGTATTTAAGACATAACACAAAAAAGCTTGCAGAAACAATAATGAAAATTATCTTAAAGCAGGTTTTCCCAAAGGATAAAAAGAGAATAGTAGATTATTTTTATTTATCAGAAAGAATAAGGATGAGAAAGCAGGAGGTGTAACGGTGTCTTTTTCTGCCGAAGTAAAAAATGAACTGAGTAGAATTATTGATGAAAAGAAGTGCTGCCAAATGGCTGAGCTTGCAGCAATTATTAAATTAAGCGGCAGTATTAATATAAATGCAAAACAGGGGCTAAGCTTTAAGGTTACAACTGAAAACCCTGCTATTGCAAGAAGGATTTTTTCTCTATTAAAATCTCTTTTTGATGTCCATGCAGATGTAATGGTAAAGAAAAATAATATATTAAAGAAAAATAATATTTACTATGTGGTTGTTTCTGCAGATATGAATTCCAATGAGATCTTAAAAAGTTTAGGTGTTTTAAAGGAATATCATGATGGCACCATAGGGTTTAATAATAAAATTAACGTGGATTTAATTAAAAAAAGCTGCTGCAAGAAGGCATTTTTGCGAGGTGCATTTTTGGCATCAGGTTCAATAAGTAACCCTGAAAAAACTTACCATTTAGAATTTGTATCAAACAATCAAGAGCTAGCTGAAGATGTAATGAAGCTTCTAAACTCCTTTGATTTAGGTGCAAAAATAATTTTAAGAAAAAACAGCTATGTGGTTTATATCAAAGAAGGGGATAAAATAATAGATCTTTTAAATATCATTGGAGCTCATAATGCTCTGTTAGAACTTGAAAATGTAAGAATATATAAAGAGATGAGAAATAATGTTAATAGACTAGTTAACTGTGAAACTGCTAATCTAAATAAAACTGTCGATGCTGCTGTAAGGCAAATAGAATCCATAAAACTAATAGAGGAAAAGATAGGACTTAAAAAGCTTCCACCAAATTTAAGGGAGGTTGCAGAACTTAGATTAAATTATCCAGATATATCATTAAAGGAATTAGGGCAAATGTTAAATCCACCAATAGGAAAATCGGGAATCAACCATAGATTGAGAAAAATAGAAAAGATAGCAGAGGAGTTAAGGGATGAATAGGAGTTGATGGCATGACAAAACATGAAGAGATTATTAAGTATATTACAAATTTAAAGATTGGGACAAAGATTTCAGTAAGAACCATAGCAAATGAACTTAATGTTAGCGAAGGGACAGCCTACAGGGCAATAAAAGATGCAGAAAATATGGGGCTTGTTAGTGCTGTTCCAAGAATTGGAACAGTTAGAATAGAAAAAATGACTAAAAGAAATATAGAGAAACTAACCTATGCTGAAGTTGTGAACATCGTCGATGGACAGGTATTAGGTGGAAGAGAGGGACTCCATAAAACATTAAACAAATTTATGATTGGTGCTATGACTATTGATGCTATGGAAAAATATATGTCCCCGGGTAATTTGTTAATAGTAGGTAATAGAGAAGAAGCTCAGAAATTAGCTCTTGACAAAGAATGCGCTGTCCTTATAACAGGAGGCTTTGGATGTAGCGATGAGATAAAGCAATACGCCAATCAAAAGCAGCTGCCTATAATATCATGTTCCTATGATACCTTTACAACGGCTGCCCTTATAAATAAGGCATTAGCGGAAAATCTAATCAAAAAGGATATCATCCTTGTTGAAGACATAATGAAAACAGATGTTGCATTTGTTACAACACAAGATGATGTAGGAAAAACTAGAAGAATTATAAAGGAAGCTAATTATGACTTACTTCCTGTTGTTGATGAACACCAAAAATTAGTTGGGGTTATTTCAGTAAACGATTTACCTCATGATGGTTTTGACTATGAAAAGGTTAATAAATTTATGAATAAAAATGTAATATTTGTAACCAACAAGACATCAGTAGCATATGCTGCTCATCTTACCATTTGGGATGGGGTAAAGTATTTGCCGGTTGTCGAAGGAAAGCGCCTTGTAGGTATGGTCAGTAGACAAGATATAGTTGCAGCGCTGCAGCAAATTAGCGGACAACCACAGATAGGGGAAACTATTGATGACATGATTTTAAAAAATTTCAATTTTGAAGAAATAGATAATGGTTTTAAATATGTTGGTAAAATATTGCCTGAAATGTTAAGCCCACTTGGAACAGCAAGCTGGAATACATTGTCATTAATTATGTCAACATTAGGTTTAATGGCTCTTAAATACAATAATAATATTAATATCTCGGTAGATTCATTTACTGTTTATTATATGAAACCAGTTCAACTGGATACTAATATAGCTGTTTATGCACGTTGCATCGATAGTAGCAAAAACTATTCTAAGGTTGAAGTTGAAATGATTTCAGAGGATGATAAAGAGATAATTGCCAAGGCTCTTTTGAGCACAAGAATTTTTAGAAAGTAGGTGAATGAAGATGAGTTTTGTTCATCTTCATGTTCATACAGAATATAGTTTGTTGGATGGCTCATCGAGGATAAAGGATATAGTAAAAAAGGCAAAGGAATATGGAATGCCATCACTTGCCATCACAGACCACGGAGCAATGTTCGGTGTTATTGATTTTTATAAGGCCTGCAGAGAAGTTGGGATTAAGCCTATATTAGGATGCGAAGTTTATGTTGTTCCAAGGAAGATGACGGATAAAGTGGCAGGCATAGATAATGAATATTATCATTTGGTTTTGATAGCTGAGAATAATGAAGGCTATAAAAATTTAATGAAGATAGTTTCAAAGGCTGCCCTAGAAGGATTTTACTATAAACCAAGGGTTGATAAAGAGCTTCTTAAAAAATATTCAAAGGGCATTATAGCCTTATCGGCTTGCCTTGCTGGTGAAGTTCAGGATTTACTATTAAAAGGACGCTATGAAGACGCAAAGAGAATAGCTCTAGAGCTTGAAGATATTTTTGGAAGGGGCAACTTTTATTTAGAACTTCAAGATCATGGTATAGAGGAGCAAAGGACTGTAAATGAAAAATTAATTGATCTTTCAAAAGAAACAGGAATTCCACTTGTAGCAACTAACGACGTTCATTATGTCAATAAAGAGGATGCAGTTGCCCATGAAATCCTTTTATGTATTCAAACGGGGAAGACAATTGATGATGAGGATAGAATGAAATTTCCAACAGATGAATTTTACTTAAAATCTCCTGAGGAGATGAAAAGGCTTTTTGACTTTGTCCCTGAAGCTATAGAAAATACTATAAAAATTTCAGAAAGGTGCAATGTTGAACTTGAATTTAACAAGCCAAAGCTTCCTAAATTTGATGTTCCTGATGGAAAGGAAGCAAATGTGTATTTACGAGAATTATGCTTTAATGGCCTTTATGAAAGATATAAAGAACCGTCAAAGGAAGTTATCAACAGATTAAATTATGAGCTTGAAGTAATTGAAAAAATGGGATATGTGGATTACTTTTTGATAGTTTGGGACTTTATAAGATTTGCAAGGGAAAACAATATAATGGTGGGACCGGGTAGAGGTTCTGCAGCAGGTTCTATTGTTGCATACACATTAGGTATTACAAAGATTGACCCAATTAAATATAATCTTCTTTTTGAAAGATTTTTGAATCCCGAAAGGATTAGCATGCCGGATATAGATTCTGACTTTTGCTACGAAAGAAGACAGGAAGTTATAGATTATGTTTTTAAAAAGTATGGAGAGGATAGGGTTTCACAAATTATTACCTTTGGAACCATGGCTGCAAGGGCTGTAATTAGAGATGTAGGACGAGCTCTTAACTATTCTTATGCTGAAGTAGATACTATAGCTAAAATGATTCCTATGGAGCTTGGAATGACCATAGATAGGGCTTTGGAATTAAATCCCGAGCTAAAGGGAGAATATGAAAACAACGAAAGAATAAGGCATCTTATTGACATTGCCCGCTCTTTAGAAGGACTACCAAGGCATTCCTCAACCCATGCTGCAGGCGTTGTAATATCCTCTGCGCCATTAGTAGAATATGTTCCACTTACGAAAAATGAAGATACGATAACAACACAGTTTCCAATGACTATTTTAGAGGAACTTGGACTTTTAAAGATGGACTTTTTGGGTCTTAGAACCTTAACTGTATTAAGGGATGCTGTAGACTTGGTTTATAAAAATAAAGGAATAAAGGTAGACCTTGACAGTATCGATTTTGAAGACCAAAGCGTTTATGAAATGATATCACAAGGAAAGACAGAAGGAGTATTCCAGCTTGAATCTTCAGGAATGACAAATTTTATGAAGGAATTAAAACCATCAAGCCTTGAGGATATTATTGCCGGGATTTCCCTATATAGACCAGGACCTATGGATCAAATTCCTGAGTATATAAAAAATAAAAACAATCCTGAAGACATTAAATATATTGATGAAAAATTAAGACCTATTCTTGATGTTACCTATGGATGTATAGTATATCAAGAGCAGGTTATGCAAATAGTAAGGGATATAGCAGGATACTCACTAGGACGATCGGACCTTGTAAGAAGGGCTATGGCAAAGAAAAAGCATGACGTTATGGAGAAGGAAAGGGAAAATTTTATTTATGGTTTAAAAGATGATAAAGGAAATATTATCGTCCCTGGGGCCTTAAGGAATGGGGTAAGCCTTGAGGTTGCCAATAAGATATTTGATATTATGATGGATTTTGCAAGTTACGCCTTTAACAAGTCCCATGCAGCAGCCTATGCAGTTGTTGCATATCAGACTGCCTTTATGAAAAGATACTATCCTGTTGAGTTTATGACGGCCCTTTTAACAAGCGTAATGGGAAATTCAGATAAAATAGCCTTTTATATAAATGCATGCAGGAGGATGAATATAACTGTTCTGCCACCGGATATAAACAAAAGCTTTGAGAATTTTTCGGTAGAAGGAGATAAGATAAGATTTGGATTGGTTGCGATTAAAAACGTAGGTGAAGGAGCAATAAAATCAATTATTGAAGCCAGGGAAAGGGATGGAGATTTTAAAAGCTTTAGAGATTTTTGCGAAAGGGTTAATTTATCTGAAGTTAATAAAAAAACTATAGAAAGTTTGATAAAGGCAGGAGCCTTTGACAGCCTAGGACTAAAACGTTCAGTCTTAATGAATAATTATGAAAAGGTTATTGATTCAATATTAAGTGAAAAAAAGCAAGTTATAGATGGGCAAATTGGTTTTTTCCAAAAGGAACTTGTAAACCTTAAAAAGGATGATTTTGAGGATATCAAAGAATTTGATAAAAAATATCTTCTTGCGATGGAAAAGGAAATGCTTGGCCTTTATATAAGTGGGCATCCGCTTCAAGACTTAGAAAAACAATTAGAGCTTTTAACTAACACTAAAATTTCTGAAATATATTCAATCAGTGCGGAGGATCATGACCATATAGATGTTAAGGTTGAAGATGGTCAGAGGGTTGTCATAGGTGGAATAATAACAAATATAAGCATTAAATCTACAAGAAACAATGAAATAATGGCATTTATAAAAATTGAGGATATGAATGGAACTATCGAAGTATTGGTTTTCCCAAAGACGTATCAAAAATGTAGCAAGATTATCATGGAGGACAATATAGTTATAGTTAAAGGACGAGTATCGATAAAGGAAGAGGAACAGCCTAAGATAATTGCAGAGGAGATAGAACAGTTAAGGGGATATGAAAAGACGATCAATAAATTATATATTAGACTTGATGATAAGGAATGGAAAAAACAAATAGAAAGAATAAAGCCTGAGATAATTAAATTTAAAGGCCTTACACCAATCTATATAGTTTTAAAGGATTCAAAGAAGATCCTAATGGCTTCGAGGGAACTTTGGGTAGAGGTCAATGATGAGCTTATAGGGATTTTAAAAAGTGAATTTGGAGAAGATAATATTAAAGTAGTATAACTGCCTTTAGGCAGTTATACTAAAATTATTATTGTTATATAACAAAAAGAGTGTTAAAATTATTTAAAAGTATTGATTTTAAATTTAAAGTAAAATAAAATATTTTTTTGTCTAGAAAATATTATGTTTTGTTGTAATACGTTGGGGAAAGGTAAAAATACATAACATATAGATCAATTATTCTAAAAGTGGGACAATGCTTGTCCCGTATGGACAAAGGAGGTCAAAATATATGAAAACCATCGGAGTATTAACAAGCGGTGGAGACGCACCAGGAATGAATGCAGCCATAAGGGCAGTTGTAAGAACAGGACTTGCTAATGGTTTAAGAGTAATGGGAATACAAAGAGGCTATAATGGAATAATAAATGGAGAAATATTTGAAATGACATCTTCAAGTGTTTCTGACATAATTCAAAGAGGAGGAACTATATTAAGAACTGCAAGAAGCGAAGAGTTTAGAACAGAAGAAGGAAGAAAAAAGGCCTACAACGTATTAAAGGTTTTTGGAATAGAAGGACTAGTTGTAATTGGTGGGGATGGTTCCTTTACAGGAGCTATGAAACTATCAAACGAGCATGGCGTTAAAGTTGTTGGCATTCCTGGAACTATAGATAATGACCTTGCCTATACTGATTATACAATCGGATTTGATACAGCAGTTAACACAGTTTTGGATGCTATAAATAAACTAAGGGATACATCAACTTCCCATGAAAGGGTGTCAATTGTTGAAGTTATGGGAAGACGATGTGGCGATATTGCCCTTTATGCTGGGCTTGCCGGTGGAGCCGAAAGCATAATCATACCTGAACAGCCATATGATTTTAATGAACTATGCAGAACTATTATTGAAAGCAAAGCAAAGGGTAAGATGCATAGTTTGATAATTTTAGCAGAAGGCGTTGGAGGAGCAGAGGATTTGGCAAAGAAGATTGAAGAGATTACAGGAATAGAAACAAGGGCTACTAAATTAGGGCATATCCAAAGAGGAGGAAGTCCTACAGCATTTGATAGAATACTTGCATCAAAGATGGGTGCAAGGGCAGTTGAGTTATTACTTGAAGGAAAGAGCCAAAGAGTTGTAGGAATAAGGGACGGCAAGATTATCGACATGGATATTGTAGAAGCTCTTTCTATGAAAAAGAAAAGCGATGATTATATGTATGAACTTGCAAAAATATTATCATTTTAAGGGGTTGAAGGTATGAGAAAAACAAAAATTGTTTGCACAATAGGTCCTGCAAGTGAAAACGAAGAAATGTTAAGAAAACTTATTGACGCTGGGATGAATGCTGCAAGGCTTAATTTTTCACATGGAGATCATGAAGAACATGGAAGAAGAATTGTGCTTATTAAAAAGTTAAGAGAAGAACTTGGAAAACCTATAGCGATAATATTAGATACTAAGGGGCCTGAGATTAGAACGGGTAATTTTAAAGGCGGAAAAGTTGAACTTGTTGAAGGTCAGGAATATATAGTTACCACAAGACAAATTGAAGGAGACAATACTATTTGTTCTGTAACCTATGAAAAATTACATGAGGATGTAAAGATAGGAGATACAATTCTTATAGACGACGGTCTTATAGGGCTTTTAGTGGAAAGAATAGAAGGACAAGATATTCACTGCAGGGTTTTAAACAGTGGTCCTGTTGGAAACCATAAGGGAGTTAACCTTCCTAATGTTAAGATTAACCTTCCTGCTTTAACTGAAAAGGATATTGCAGATATTAAGTTTGGCATTGAAATGGGAATAGACTATATTGCGGCATCCTTTGTAAGAAAGCCCTCAGATGTTCTTGAAATAAGAAAAGTTTTAGAAAAGTTTGGAGGACAAAACATTCAAATCATAGCTAAGATTGAAAATCAAGAGGGACTTGATAATATTGATGACATATTAAAGCTTGCAGATGGAATAATGGTTGCCCGTGGTGATTTAGGAGTAGAAATTCCTGCGGAAGATGTTCCTTTAGTGCAAAAGATGTTAATTGAAAAGGCAAATAAAGCAGGAAAGCCTGTTATAACAGCGACACAGATGTTAGATTCCATGATTAGAAATCCAAGACCAACAAGGGCAGAGGTTACCGATGTTGCAAATGCAATCTTTGATGGAACGGATGCTATTATGCTAAGCGGTGAAACTGCAAACGGTAAATACCCATTAGAAGCAGTAAAGACTATGGCAAGAATTGCAGAAAAGGCTGAAACTGCTTTAAACTTTGATATGCTTCTTGAAAAGAAAGCAAAACAAAGGTTAAATACAGTTCCTGATGCTATAAGTCTTGCAACAGTAACTGCAGCAGCAGAACTTAATGCTTCAGCTATAATTACAGCAACTCAATCCGGCCACACTGCAAGAATGGTTTCAAAATATAGACCAAAATGCCAAATAATTGCTGCAACTCCTTATGACGATGTTGCAAGAAAGTTATCTATAGTGTGGGGAGTATATCCGATAATTGCATCAAAAATGGAATCAGCCGATGCAGTTATAGATTTATCAGTTAAGGAAGCTCTAAACAAAGGACTTGTTTCAAAGGGAGACCTTGTTGTTATTGCAGCCGGAGTTCCTGTAGGATATACCGGAACTACAAATATGATGAAGGTTTCAATCGTTGGTGATACCCTAGTTCAAGGTAAGGGTGTAGGTAATCCAGTATATGGAACTGCTTGCGTAGTAATGCAAAACAAAGATATAGATGATTTGCTTGAAACAGGAAACATATTAGTTACAAAGGAATTACAAAAAGAATATATTCAGCCGGTTCTTGAAAGGGCGGCAGGAGTTATTGTTGAAGAAGGGAGTTTAACTACAGATGCTGCAGTAGAATGTATAAACAATGGTATACCAATCATTGTTGCAGCAGAAGGTGCAACTAAGATAATAAAACACGGAACGCTCATTACTATGCTTCCAAGAAACGGAATGGTATTTAGCGGCAAGGCTAATATTACGGCATAGTTGAATAAAACTTTTAAAAATTGGCAATAATTAAAATGAATTAGTGGCAACTGATTCTATTTTTGCACACCTAAAGGTGTGCTATTTTTTTGTTGGATGAAAAGGTTACTTTTGTGTTTATTTTTCATGTGGTTCACTATTGTTTATTTTATACTTTTATTTTGATAAAATATAAAAGAAAAATATTAAAAAGGGTGATGAACATGGCTAAATATATTCCAGTAGAAGTCGGAAAAATTTATGATATTGATATAACAGGCATGGGTTTTCAAGGAGAAGGAGTTGGACGAATTGAAAACTTTGCAATCTTTGTTAAGGGAGCATTAAAGGGAGAAAGGGTTAAAGTTGAGGTTGAAAAAGTCCAGAAAAACTTTGCCTTTGCTAAATTAATAGAGATAATAAAACCATCAAAATATAGAACAAATCCAATATGCCCAATCTATGAATCATGCGGCGGATGTCAGATTCAGCATATGAATTATGAAGGTCAATTAGAGTTTAAAAGGGAAAGGGTAGAAGATGTTATAAATAGAATAGGTAAAATAACCGATGCTAAAATACATAAAACCATAGGAATGGAAAAACCACTTAGGTACAGAAACAAAGTGCAGCTTCCTATAAGAAGAGAAGATGGAGAAATTAAGATTGGATTTTTTAAGCAGGGAACACATGAGGTAATCGATGTAAAAGAATGCTTTATCCAAGATGAGGTTGCTGATAAAGTTGTAAATTTGACAAGGGAATGGATATATAAATATAACATCGAACCCTACGATGAGACAAATGGAAGTGGAATAGTAAGACACATAATGATTAGAAGGGCATTTGAAACTGGAGAGGTTATGGTGGTAATAGTAACAAACGGAGGTAAGCTACCTTATAAAGAAGAATTTATAGATTTGATGGTTAAAAACATTGATGCTTTAAAAAGCATAGTGCAAAACATTAATAACAAAATAACAAATGTTATTTTAGGAGAAAAAAACATCTTGCTTTGGGGACAAGATCATATAACCGATTATATAGGAAAGTTTAAATTTAGAATTTCCCCATTATCCTTTTTTCAAGTAAATCCAGTTCAAACCAATGTTTTATATAATAAAGCTCTTGAATATGCTAATCTTTCAGGAGATGAAATAGTTTTTGATGCCTATTGCGGAACAGGAACCATTTCTCTATTTTTGGCACAAAGGGCTAAAAAGGTTTACGGCGTTGAAATAATAGAAGAAGCGATAAAAAATGCAAGGGAAAATGCAAGGGAAAATGATATGCAAAACGTTGAATTTATTGTTGGTAAGAGCGAAGAGGTGATTCCGAAATTAATTGAAAAAGGAATTATTCCAGATGTAGTAGTCGTTGACCCACCGAGAAAAGGCTGCGATGAAAGGCTTCTTCATTCAATTGCAAAGGCCAATCCCAAAAGAATAGTTTACGTTTCCTGTGATCCGTCAACATTGGCAAGGGATTTAAATTTGCTAGAGAAATTGGGGTATAAAACAATTGAAGTTCAGCCTGTTGATATGTTCCCTCAAACGGCCCATGTGGAGTGCTGTGTGTTGATAGAAAGAGCTGAAAAATAAACAGATGCCCCCGAAAATCTATAAAAGATTTTTGGGGTGCCATCTGCTTTTATTTCTATTCTTTCTATGAATCTATTCAATATATCAGGTGTTAGTTCTTTTATATTTATTATCATATTTTTTAAGTTATCTAAGTCTTTGAGTGAAAAGTTTTTAGAAATATCATTTATTATTGTTTGATTTTTTTCTAAAACTTTAGTTAAATTATTAATTTTTTTGTTTGTTTCAGATATAAACATATCATAGTCTTCTTTATTTATTTCTTCGTTTATAAATTTATTAAGTGCTTTTCTCTTTTGTGCTTTTAAGTTTTCTATTTCTTTTTTATAATTCTTAACTTGTTTTTCTAATTTATCTATATTAGTTTTAACTTTTACCTCAATTGTTTTAATAAATTTTTCATTATCCAACTTTGATATTAAACTTTTAATATCATTAAGTATAATAGTTTTTAATTCATCCTCTTTTATAAGATGTTCATTACATGCTTTACTGCCATGTTTATTATATGAACCACATATATAACCTTTTCGATTCTTTTTATAGTGCATTCCGTGTCCACAATCAGCACAGAAAAGTATATTTGTGAATAAATGAATTTGCTGTTGAAGGCGAATTCGTCTCCTTGATTTTATTAGTTGCTGTACTGCTAAAAATTCTTCACGGGATATGATAGGTTCATGAGTATTTTTTATAATAATGAATTCGTTTTCAGATTTATATTTTCTTTTTTTAGAAGTGACACTAACTGTTTCACTTCTTCCTTGAACAAGATCACCTACATAGTGAGGATTTTCTAAAATAGCCCTGACAGTTGAACCATGCCATTTATCACTTGCATTAGCTTTCCCTGCAATTTGTGATGGAGTAGGAATTCCCTCCTCATATAATTTTCTTGCAATTGCGTCAAATCCTTTCCCACTAAGGTACTCTTTAAATATTCTTTGAACAATTTCAGGTGTATTATCATTACGTTTATACAATTTACCTTTTTCTAAGTAATAGCCATAAGGAGGTATTGAACTTGTAAAATATCCTTTTGAAGATTTAATTTTAATTGCACTTTTAATTCTTCTACTGGTATTTTGGGATTCTGTTTCGTATAACCATGCGTATATACCGAACATATTTGAATTTGAATCTACAGTATTTATTGCACCGTCAAGAGTTATAATATGAATGTTATTAGCTTGTGCTATATTTTTAATTTGATAGGATAATTCACCATTTCTTGCAAGTCTTGATAGCTCTTTAGCCATAATAACATCAAATTTTTTATTTTTAGCATCATTTATCAGTCGTTGTAAACTTGGACGTTTTGATGTTGTCCCTGATTCAATATCTACATAGAAATCATATATATCCCATCCTTTTTTAGAGATATAATCGATGAATAAATCTTTTTGATTTTGTAGAGATGTTTTTTGTTCTTCATGTTCAGTTGAAACTTATTTCTATTTACATCTATATAAATGGAAAAATAGCAACTATAGTTTTAGATTATAATTTAGCCTTAAGTTAACACGATTAATTTATAAGTAAAGACAGACAAGTGCAAATTTAAAGTAGAACTCATGATTCTATATGATTTACAAAACAAATATGATAAAATTATTATTAAGAGCAATATATATGAAAGTGTATTAAAATTTTATAATTATACAATAAATTAGGTGTTAATTATTTGATTTTTAATATAAATTTTTTATTAAACTTACAATATTAAAATACATAGCAAAATGGAGGTTCAAATATATGAAAATTGATTTTTCGTCATTGAATAGTATCAAAGAAATTTTTTTAAATTTAGGCTACCAAGATAACTCTATTTATAATTTTGATCCCAGTTTGAATGATTTAAACTTTGAAGAAATAAAAAACATGCACTTAATTAGCAATACTTATGACTTTAAAATTTGGGCTATTGAATTAGAAGAACTTCGAACTGATATAATGAATAAAATTGCTTTTAAATTTTACAAGACAAATCCTTTTGAATACAACTTGTTGATTTTTTACAATTCATCATTTAATACAATAACATTATTACATTATCACAGAGAAAAGAAAGGTAAGCTTAAAATAAGAAGGCTGAATATAGAAGATAACAGAGTTACTGCAACCGATAAAGAAATTATAGAAGAATTATCCATAAAAAATAGAGAAATAATAGATAGTTGGGATATATATGAAATACATAAAAGGGCATTTGACATAGAAAAGGTTACAAAATCGTTTTTTGACGAATTTAGAAAACAAGTCGAATTTTTATCAAATAACATAAAAGGTATTAATAATAATGAAAACAAAAAAAATTATGCAGTATTAATAATAAGTAGAATGATTTTTCTTTATTTTATACAAAAAAAAGGTTGGCTAAATGGGAAAAAAGATTATCTTTATGATAGATTTGTGTATTGTGAAGAAAACAAGTTAAATTATTATAAAGATATATTAGAACCATTGTTTTTTGAATGTTTAAACACTCCCCTTGACGTTGGTATGATTAAAAATAGATCTGAAAGAGCAAGAAAACTTTATGAAAATTTTAAAAGCGTAACAGATATTGAATGTAATCCGAAGTTTAGAGGTATTCCATATTTAAATGGTGGATTATTTGAGCGAAATCCTAAGTATGAAGTAGGCAATAATATTTCCATAAGTAATGAAGTTTTTAAAGAGTTATTTGAGAATCTATTAAATAAATATAATTTTACTGTAAGAGAAGATTTAGGATATGATACAGACATAGCAGTTGATCCAGAATTATTAGGTAGAATATTTGAAAACATGATAAATGTACAAGAACGAAAAAAGACGGGTAGTTTTTATACCCCAAGACCAATTATTAGCTTTATGTGTAAACAATCATTGAAGGAGTATTTATTTAATAAGGTTAAAGTAACTGATAAAGAAAAAATTGAACATCTAATCAATTTCCTTGAAGATGAAAATTTATATGGAAAAATTAAAGTTGTAATAGATGAACAAAAAAAGATTAGTGAAGAAATAAATGGTGAGAAATTTAAACTAACGATGGAAGAAGCATATGAATTATTAGGATTATTAAATAAAGTAAAGATTTGTGATCCAGCGGTTGGTTCAGGTGCTTTTATTTTGGGGATGCTACAGCTTTTAGTTTTAATAAAGTATAAAATAAATTTATACGTTTTTAATAAGCATATTGACTTTTATGAGACCAAAAAAGAAATAATAAAAAATAATTTGTTTGGAGTAGATATCCAAGAAGGCGCTATAGATATTGCAAGATTGAGACTTTGGCTTTCACTTGCTGTAGAATATGAAGCTAAATCGATAGAAGATGTGAAGCCATTGCCTAATTTAGCATATAAAATTGTTCAGGGAAATAGTTTGATTTCTAAATTTGAAGACGTAGATTTTGACGAGAAAATATTAAATAGTGAAAACATAGATCAAGTTAGTATGTTTCCTGACTTTTATGATGATATTTTTAGTAATTTAAAACAGTTAATTGCTAAATATTTTGATGCCACAACAGATAAGAAAAAATTGGAAGAAAGAATATATAATCTTGAATTTGAATTAATTAAGAAGATTTTAAAGGATAATAATAAATATAACTCAGAAGAAGATGTAATAAAAGTCCTTGAAAAAAATAAAGAAATGTATTTTTCATGGTGCTTAAATTTTCCTGATGTTTTTATTAACAATGATGAGAGAGGATTCGATATTGTAATAGGAAATCCACCTTATGTTAATACAAAGGATGTTAATAAACTTGAGTATAAAGATAGTTTACAAAAAGTATATGGTTTTAGAGATGACTTGTATAACCATTTTACTTATAGAGCCTTTCAGTTATTAAAGAAGAATGGGATATTAGCTTTTATAACTTCTAATACATTTTTTACTATACAAACGAAACAGAATATGAGACAATTACTTCAAGAAAAACATATGATATATTTAATTGATACTCCTAAAGCATTTGAAGCATTAGTAGATACAGCTATTTTTATTGTTAGAAATGCTATTAAAAAATCAGATTATAAGATGACGTTTATAGATGCAAGGAAGGCAGACATAAATGCATTTTTAAACTTAAAAAATGCACAAGGTGTAAATATATATGATGTGAACATAAAAATTTATAGAGATAATCTTATGAATATATTTTTTAGACCAGATGGATTAAATATGCAGATATATAAAAAATATATTCCAGTTATGAAAGAACTTTATACAAAATGGTGGGATAAAATTTCAACAAGTAAAGATATAGTAAAAAATCATAGTGCCATAGATGAATATAGAAAAAAATTAAAGCCAGGAGATATTACACTGCTTGGTCTTATTACAGAGGGAGGACAAGGACTTGCAACAGGTAATAATGGCAGGTTTGTCGGTGTATTAGAAGGGACAAAATACGCAGAAAAAGTTAAAGAATCACGAATTGAAAAATTTTATGATTGCATTATAACTGATGAAAAGATAAAAAAGAAAATAATAAAGTATTTTCCTGAGATCAAAAATATCAATAGTAAGTTAGAAGTTAAAGATTATTTAAATTCATTAGGAGAAAAAGATATTAGGAATTTGTTTGATAAAATTAAGGATGTAACTGATAGAGACATATTTGGGCAGGGATATATTTATAGAATAGTATCAAAAGATGAAATTGCAGATGTAGAAAAGATCACGGATGAAGAAAAGTTAAATGGAATTGAAGGTGAAAAAACTTTTGTTCCATATGATAAGGGAGACAAAGAAGGAAACAGATGGTATTTAGAAACTCCGTATTATATTGATTGGAGTAAAGAAAATGTTAGTTTTTTAATTAAAAACTCAGGAAAAAGTGGAAAAGGTATGCCTGTTGTAAGAAATAGAGAGTATTATTTTAGAGAAGGATTTTGTTGGATAAATGTTCTTAATCCTAATAGTGAATATATAAAAACAAGATTAAAAAAAGCCGGTGTATATGATGTTGCGAGTATGAGTTTATTCAGTATTTTTGAAAATACCGACGATAAATATTTAGTATTACTGATAAATTCTTATTTGTTGTTTTTAATAAAACATGATTTTATAAATAATACTGTTAATGTTCAAATAAACGATATAAGAAAGCTTCCAGTAATAATTCCTAATAAGGAACAATTAAATTATGTAGATAATATTGTAGATAGAGCAATTGAAATTAAGAAAAAACAATTTAATGGTGAAATACCACAAGTTGAAGCAGAAAAGATGTTAAATGAAATTCAAGAAGAAGTAGATTTATTTGTTTATAAGCTTTATGGAATTAATCCAGATTTGAGGTGATGGGATGGGAACAAATATACCAGAAATAATTGATAATAGAGAACATTTTCTTAAAGATACAATCAATAAGCTATTAAAGTATGCTACTAATGTAGAAATGGCAACCGGCTATTTCTACATTAGTGGGTTTGATTTAGTAAAAGAAAATATTAATGATAATTGTAAAATCAATGTTGTTATTGGAGATGAAACTGATAGGATAACAGCTGAAGAAATTGCTGAAGGTTATAATTTAAGGAAAAAATACTATATAAAAAATGAAATAGAAAAAGACATAAAATATTTAAATGACGATCAAAAAATAAACGTCTATGAGTTATCAGAATTAATAAAACAAGGGAAAATAGATTTTAAGATATATGTTAAGGATAAATTTCATTCAAAGGCATATATATTTGATGTTTTATATAATGGTGAAATGCAAGAAAGCTATGCAATTGTTGGATCAAGTAATTTTTCAAAAAGGGGATTGGGAGATGGTAATTTAGCAAATACGGAACTCAATGCAGTATTAAGGCAACCATCTCAAGTTGAAAAAGTAAAAGAATGGTTTAAAAGGATATGGAATGAAGCAGAAGATTTTAATGAAGATCTTTTAAGAATTATTGATGAAAATATAACTGTTGAAAAATTAGATTATTCTCCGTTTGATATTTTATTAAAAACATTATATGAATTTTACAAGGATAATAATTTCTTAAATAAAGATATAAAATTTAATTTAGATGATTTAGCTGAATTTCAAAAATTTGCAGTCAAAAGAGCATTACAAATACTTGAAAATTATAATGGAGTAATAATTGCAGATAGTGTGGGACTTGGAAAAACATATATCGCAAAGGGTTTATTAAGATATTTTATTAATAATAGGATGAATGCTTTGATAATTTGTCCTGCATCTTTAAAATCAAATTGGGAAGTTGTAATAGATGAGTTTCAAATACCGATAAAAATAGTTTCTCAAGAAAGTATAGGAAGAGATGGTGTGGAACAAAAAGATTTTGAAAATGTTCAAGTAATTATAATTGATGAAGCACATAATTTTAGAAATGAAACAGCAAATAGGTATAAAGAGTTAATTAAAGTGATTATGGATAAAAAAGTAATTCAACTAACAGCAACACCAATAAATAATTCTATAAAAGACTTATATAATTTGCTTGTATTATTTTTAAAAGATGATGAATTTAAGAATAAATTAGGGATTAAGAGTATTTATGAAGTATTTAGAGATTATGAAGGTAATAAAAATAAAATAATGGACATATTAAATGAAGTAATGATAAGAAGAAGTAGAACTTTTATAAAGAAAAAATATGGAAACAAGTTGAATTATGAAGGAAAAGAATTTAAATTCCCTAAAAGACATTTGTTTAAGATAAACTATAATATTGCTCATGTATATGGATATAATATTTTTGAGGAAATATCCAAAATTTTACAGAATTTAAATTTACCAATTATAACAAGAGAAAAATTAACGGAGAAACAGGAAGCGTTTACAAAAGCATTAATGAAAACAATCTTTTTAAAAAGATTTGAAAGCTCAATAGAAGCATTTAGAATTTCGATAGAAAAACAGAAAAAATATTGCGAGTTGGTATTAAGAGGAATTGAAAAAGGGTATCTGTTGTGTAAGAAAGATATTTTAGCAAATTTAAATTCTGAGGATTTTGACATAGAAGATGAAAATATAAAGATCGATATAAGTCAGTATAATGCTGATATAGATAAATTAAAAGAACTATTTGAAAAAGATTACGAGAGTTTTGATTTTATTTTGCAAAAAATTAGAAATATAGATGCGGATAAAGATATGAAACTACAAACTTTAATAAATTTTATTAATGAAAAATTACGTGGTAAAAAAGTTCTTATTTTCACAGAGTTTAGCGATACAGCAAGGTATTTATATAAAAATTTATTAGATACAGATTTTGGAATTGTTGAAGAGATAGATAGTGAAAATAGCAAAAGTGGAAGAAAAGAAAAAATTATAAGCAGATTTTCACCATCTTTTAATCCAAGGTTAGATAATGATGATAAAGAAATTGATATTTTAATTTCTACTGATGTTCTATCTGAAGGACAAAATTTGCAAGATTGCAATATTATTATAAATTATGATTTGACATGGAATCCTGTAAGAATTATTCAAAGGGAAGGAAGAATTGATAGAATTACAACTAAATTTGATGATATATATATTTATAATTTTATGCCTGATGACAAACTTGAAGAAATATTAAACCTTGTTGAACGATTAGAAAAGAAAATTAATTATATAAATGAAACCGTCGGCAATGAAAATAAAATAATTTCAGAAGATGAAAGGATAAATGATTTGATTTTTAATGATAATATAGAAAAATTAAGGGAATTAGCAAAATGTAACGATTCTAATATATTGGATGAATTAGAGGAAGAAAGAGAATCAATAATTCCTTCAGAAGAATATATGCTGGAGGATTATAACGAATTTATTATTCAAAATGATAGTATTAGAAATTATGTTAAAGCTTTAAAAGATGGAATTTTTTCTATTGTTCGAAGTGATAAAAATAAAGGAGTATTTATGTTTTTTAAGGTAGGAAGTGAAAATTATCTATTATTTTATGACATTATTACAAATCAAATTATATCCAATAAATCTTTAGTTTATAGTATTATATCAAATGGTAAAAAAATAAGATGGAAACCATTAAAATTAAATATAAATTGGGATATAGAAGGGATTTTAAAAGAAGGAGAAAAATACGTAGAGAATATTCAGAACAATTTAAGACAAGTAAGGGCATCTATTAAAGAAATTGATCCAATACAAAGAAAAATAATGGAAAGAATCGAAGATATGCTGGGAGATATAAAATTTAGAAGTAGAATAAAACCAGAACAAAGATTAAGAAGAAAAAAGATAATGCAACCCTTACACAAAGGCACGCTTATGAAATTAAAGGAATTAAATATAGATAATCTAACGGATGAGGAATTTTTAGATAAATTAGACGAGATTCTTTCGTATGTAGAAATAGATAAAAATAATGAAGATATTAATAATAAAGAGATAAGACTTATTTGCTATGAGATATTTGTTTAATAGAAATAAGAGGGGTAAGTATTTACTCCCTTTTTGTTTTATAGGATTTTTAATAATAATTATTTTAAGAAAAAGGATTGAAAAATAAGCAATGTTATTTAATCCATTGCATATTTTTTATATACTATAAAATACAAAATATTACAAAAAAGGAATATATTTGACATATAAGTGATTATTTATTATAATTTTTATTAAAGTAAAGGTCTCATAATAATATGGAAGGGGATAAAGATATGTATACAGTGCTTTCAATATTTGATGATAAAAGTGTAGATGCGTATGTTTTACCTAAATATGATGTTGAAATAATAAGATTTATTGAAGAAGCTAACAAGCATTGTAATGGTATTGGAATTATTGTGGTTGAAGGGGAATATGCTTCAACTAATATGAGAATATCAGAATTTAGAAATGTGTCAGATATAATTGATATTTATTCTTTTTTAGAACATCAAGATGATGATACTTCTTTTGTTTTATTCTACAAGGAAATTTGTAACTATATAAATGAGATTTATAAAAAGTAAATATCATAGTGTAAAATTATTGTAGGACGAAAAAAGACAAAAATTTAAAAGAGACAACCCCTGTGATAAAATAAAAGTAAAAAACACACAAACCAATAAGGGGGTGTCTCTTTTGAATAATATTATACAACAACATTTAATAAATTTCACTACTAAATTAATAAAAAATGTTGAGGAAACTATATCAAAAGAATGGGATTTAACAAAACTTGTTGATGTAGTTAAAAAAATGACTGATGAATTAGGAGCAAACATAATAAAGGACTTTTTAGAAGAATTAGATAAAACGATTAAAGAAGATGAAAAAAGGAAAAAGGGATGGGTAGTAGAAAGGAAAGACAAGAAAAAG